>CAZVXA010000020.1:0-48334 GCA_964630955.1 uncultured bacterium
TCTTGACCCCACCCTGCTAACGCGAGGATGGGGAGTGCGACGAAGTTTGTTCAAGCTTCATTCAAAACTGGAGTTTTGACTATTTTTTCTACAATGCTGTGAAACACTCTCTACAAGAGCGTTTCACAGCATATTTAGTTTCATCAGCAATTTTTCATGAAAAATTGCTGCAATTTAGTCAAAAGTCCAGTCAAAAATTACAGTACCAAATACTCTTGTTCCCAATTGAACTTGTGTTATATTTTTTAAGCCCCTTACAAACACTCATCGGGGCGTAGCGCAGCTTGGTAGCGCACTACTTTGGGGTAGTAGGGGTCGTGGGTTCGAATCCCGCCGCTCCGATGGACTAAAAGCCGCTCAGAGAGCGGCTTTTAGATTTAAGAGCTAAAAGCCGATATTAAAGTTTAATTTTCGGTGATGTCGACACCACGCAGCAGTTTGCTGGGGTTGGGCATATTGGTCAAAGTGAAAGAAAGGGTGCTGGCACTAGAAACGCGAGAATTTCGACCTCTTTGGTCTCAAGAGCAACTGGCAGGCCGAGCGATCGCCCGTACCTCCTTAGCCCAACTTTCCTCCTTCGCTGGACTGGTCTGCCAATCCCCCTCTAAGTGCCTATCCGAAAATCCAAATTCTGGAGGGCGCGACACTGTAGCATCGCGCCCTCCAGAATTTGGATTTTCGGTTTTCGGATGGGCACTAAGCCACCTGGTTCCGCCTTCCGCCTCAGAATCCGGCCTCAACCATTAACGAACGGTCAAGTTAGAGAATCTTGACGTTCCACCCCCATTGCACAGGGGGCCACTGTAGACTGGAAGCCGTCAGGGCCGCAATTCGTGTGCTATGACACAAAATCCTGTGGAATGACCCTTTAGGCTATCCGTTTGGTCAATAATCCTCCGTGACAAACAGGTTGAGAGATTCTATGCTGTATCGCTTTCTAACCCCCCTGCTGATTGGCGTTCTGGGGTTACTATCTGTATTCTTGCCCGCCCAACCCGTGCATGCTGCGGGCTGCACGTTGACAGCGATCGTCTGGGAGGGCTACACCGACCCCTCCTTCACTGAAGCCTTTGAAAAAGAAACCGGGTGTACGGTCAGGGCCACCTATGCTGGCTCCAGTGACGAGATGTTTGCCAAGTTCAAAGCCAGCAGTGGTCGTAATTACGACATTGTTTCGGCCTCCGGCGACATCACCGAACGCCTCTACAGAGCCGGATTGGTACGCCCGATTGATACGACAAAGCTGGAGCACTATAACGCTGTATTTGAATCTTTCCAGAGCGGCAGATGGAACACCTTCGATGGCAAACCCTACGGCGTCACCTTCGCCTGGGGTCCCAACGTGCTGGTGTACAACACCAAAGAAGTCAAACCTGCCCCCAAGTCCTGGGATATTCTGTTTGACCCGAAATACGCCGGAAAGATTTCCCTGCCCGATAATCCCATGACGATCGCCGATATCGCCCTGTGGCTCGGCAAACCAGACCCCTACGATCTATCTGACGCAGATCTGGCCGAGGTCAAGGAGAAGCTTTTAGAACTGCGCCCCAGCGTTCGCAAGTTCTGGACCACCGCAGGTGAACTGGCCAACCTGTTCCAGTCCGGCGAGATCGTGATGGCCCACGCATGGCCACTGACTTACACCCAGCTCAGCAACGAGAACTTCCCCATCGGTTCCGTCAGCCCCAAGGGTAAGCTCACCGGGTGGACGGACTCCTGGATGATTTCCCAAAACTCCCGCAACACCGATGTAGCCTATGAGTGGATTGACTACATCCTGAGTGGCCCCGGCCAGAAGGGCGTGATGGACGTGACGGGCTACTCTGGCGCGACCACCCTCGGCGCTGAGGCTGTTGGCCAGGAAAAAGCTCACGAGCTGTTCATGGATGATCTGTCGCTGCACTCGCAGATCAATATGTGGCAGAGCGTTAAAAACTACGACCAGTGGGTACAGCTCTGGAACGAGATTCGCAGCTAGGAATCCCTTTTTGAGGGAAGCGGCGCTTCCCTCAAAAAGATTTCGATTCGGTAGGATACGAGTAGCGCAATCTTTGTGTCATGTACTTCTACGACCCACGGCAATGTCTACCCTCCTCCGAAGAACTGCCTGATTCGGACGATACTCCCGTGGATAACGAACTACAGGATATGATGCCCAGCCTGCTTAAGCTAATTCTGGCGCAGATTTGGGCGAATCGAATGGACTGGTTTTTCGGCGTAGATATGGGGATCTATTATGACCCCGAAGTTCCAGCGATCGTCCCAGATGGGTTTCTCAGCATCGGGGTTGAACGTATCGTCGATGAAGAATTGCGCCTGAGCTATGTGTTATGGGAGGAAAACAACATTCCCCCTGTTTTTGTGCTGGAGGTGGTTTCTAAGAAATATCGCGGTGAGTATGGCCGCAAAAAGCGCCTTTATGCTGACCTGGGAGTTCTGTACTACGCAGTCTATTCTTCACGGCGGAAGAAAAAAGCACCACTGGAAATTTACAAACTTGTCGATGGTGAATACCAGATTCTGAACGGCTACCCACTCTGGATGCCGGAATTGCAGCTAGGGCTGGGTCGAGAAAGGGGAAGCTATCTGGGCATTACGAGAGAATGGCTCTACTGGTATGACGAGCAGGGGGTTCGTTACCTTACCCCAGAGGAATCCGCAGAACAAGAACGTCAGCGGGCAGAACAGGAATACCAGCGGGCAGAACAGGAATACCAGCGGGCAGAACAGGAATACCAGCGGGCAGAACAAGAACGACAACTGCGAGAGAAACTGCTGGAAAAACTGCGATCGCACGGCATTGACCCCGACAAACTTTAGCCCAACACCCCTATGGAATCCGCCCTGCCCAAACGTCGCACTCGTTCCCAACTGGGCCTCTACGCCTCGCTGTTTCCTCCGCTGATCTGGACTTCGCTGCTGTATTTTGTGCCGCTGGCAATTCTGTTCTCTTATAGCGTGTGGCGGCTGGAGGCGTTTGATATTGTCAAGGAGTTCAGCCTCACGAATTTCAGGACAATTTTTACCAATCCTGCATATCGCACAGTGATCTTGCGCACGGTATTAACGGCGTCAGGAGTAACGCTGATTGACGTTGTGATCGCCCTTCCGGTTGGGTTCTTCATCGCCAAGTATGGGGGACGGTGGCGATCCCTGCTCAGCATCCTCGTGATCCTGCCCCTATGGTCGAGCTATCTAGTGCGCGTCTTTGCCTGGAAAATCATTCTTGGGTACAACGGCGTATTGAACAGTGCATTGATCGGTTTAGGAATTCTCACAGAACCGAGTTCAGTATTTCTGTATAACCAATTCTCAACGTTGCTGACGTTTGTTCATATCTGGCTACCGTTTATGATTCTTCCGATTATCACCGCCTTCGAGCGACTCCCCAACGATCTGCTGGAGGCATCCGCCGATCTGAATGCTCCTCCGTTCACGACATTTCGTCGGGTGATTCTTCCCCTGGTTAATCCCGGTATACTGGCAGGTTCAATTAATGTGTTCGCACTGACGATGGGAGACTTTATCACCCCCAGTCTCGTTGGTAGCCCCAAAGGCATTATGCTGGGCAATGTGATTTCATCCCAATTTGGTGTTGCCTACAATTGGCCACTGGGGGCAGCATTTTCTCTCGTCGTGATGCTGATCGTGTTTTCTGGATTGGCGATCGCCCTCCAACGCGGTGCCCTCGACAGCCTTTAGCGGCTTTGATGGATCTATAAATTGATTATGCCCCTATGGAAATCTTTATCGTTATCGGCGTACTGCTTCTGCTGGCGACAACCGGCTTCTATGCCTGGTTTTCAGCCCAAATTCTAAAGGAAATCCGCCAGGAAAACAGTACCTATCGCACCATTATCGAGAAGCAGTTAAAGCTGGCAACATTGCCCCATCTCTACTGCGATCTCAAACCCAGTGTACAGGGGTTGAAACTAGAGGTTTACAACGTCGGCAGTGTCCCTGCCTACGATATCCACATCAGCACAATCGGGGCCTACACTGAGGAGGGGATAGACATTCCTACATTTCTCCGAACCTACATCCAACCGCGATATCGCAAGCTCCCCCTCCAGGCAGATAAAGTAGGCTATTACGGCATTCGCAGCAGCTTACGTTATCCGATGCTGCCAGTTCAGAAACGGTTGGAGGTGGCACTCAGCCTTCCAGCTCGTCCCGTCGATATCTATGTGCTGGTACAGTTTCGAGAAATGCAGGGAGCCAACTATTTTCAGGTGTATTGCTTCTCGGAATTGGACGACAAAGGGGGGTATCGCGCGAATTTAGTAGACCCGGTAAAGTCAGAATCGCTGGAACGGCAACACCTGCATGACATGGACGAGGCAAAACTCCCAGAGAAAGCAGTACCGTTCTCGGTTCGAGATTTTCTGGAGCTATGGAACCACTCGTTGTCCTATCGCTTGACCTCCCTGGCGATCGATGAGCAAGCTGTCCCACAAGAGATTCAAGATGTCTGAAGAATAGCGACAGTGCTTTGCGCAGCGATAGATGCAAAAACAAGTATTCATAAACTGTGGGGCAAGGAGATTTCTACGAAAGAATTACCCGTCATGTGGATGTCTCCCCTGCTGCGCAGGGGAGACATCCACATGACGCAGGTCATTTCATTGCTAGAACTCTCCTAATGCCCTGATTGAGGCACGATCAGTTCCGTCTGGGTAGGCTTCTATTGATATCATCCAGGCCGCATTGTACTGCCTGATGCAGTTGCTCAGTCAAGATGGTTACAGTGTTCGACTTGTCTTTTAAGTAGCGATCGCCCCATTGCCCCAAATTCACAGGTTCACCGACCTGGATGATCACCTGGCGATCGCCCTTTGGCAGCGGTTGATCAATTCCAAATACCGCTCGCTCCAACCGCGTCAATGTATCCAAAAATCTTTCTGGTGTGGGATCTTCTGCAACATAGCCATCGTAAATTGCATCGAAATTCAGCAAACGGGCCGTAGCCGTTTGAATCATGTCGTAATTCCAGAAATCTCCCTCAGTCAAGCTTTCTGCCTGATCATCCAGGGCATATTGGATCTTGTAAACCCGCTCTCTCAAGGGCATATTCGGCGGAGAGCTGATACCCAACTTCTGTTCACAAGCGTTTAACAGGTAGGTACGAATGCGATTGAGGCGTTTGCTACGCATTACTCTGAAAGGATGCTCGTCTTTCGTCAATAGCTCCTCCATCGGGGGCAAACCATATTCCTCTTCAAACTTTGTCAGCACCGCATCGGCAAGGTTCAGCAGGCGATCATAGTTAGTCTTGGCTGACGTAATCTTCAGCGTTCTTTCCAGGCGACTCAAGGTACCGTGAATTGTGGGAGCCATATTTTCGGTGTAACGGTACTTCAGACTGAGGGGAACCGCATATAAATCAGCACCTTCCCCCCGTTTGACCAGACGGTTCACTGTTTGCAACGCAATTTGCACCGGGCCAGTACGAAACGGCATCACGGTGTCATTCTGAAACGAGTACCCTCCTTCGGGGAAAATTACCAGACGGCACTGCGGCTGCGACAGAATCTCAATCGTCTGGGTAATACTGGCGCGATCGCCCAACCCTCGTCGCACCGAATACACCCCCATCCGCTGCAAAAACTCCCCACCTTTGCCACCAAACCGCTCATAAGCCGCCAGAAAGTGGAACAGTTCCCCAAACTGCGCCGACAGCATGAACACCGCAATCCAGTCGTGATGAGTCGGATGGTTCGGGAGGAGCAGGAGGCGGTGATCGCGCAACGCAGCCAGTCGCTCCATCGACTCCTGGCTCACCTTCAGCCGCATCCGGTATTTGCCCCAGGCGACTAGAGGGGCAATACTCTGGCAGAGGCGGATGAGGAAGGGGTTCTGCTTGGGGGGATAGAAGTCGGTCATGGAAACGCAGATCAACGCAGATAAATGTGACTGAATCAGGAGCGTGGACAGGTGGGAGAGTTGGAGGGCAGGAGAAAACACATCATCCCGTCATCTTGTCATCCCATCATCCCACCCCACTCACCCTCCATCAGCGTTGATCTGCGTTGATCTGCGTTGATAACCAAGCCGATAACCAAATTGCTTAACTCTGATTCAGCAGCGTCTGGAATGCCTCATTTTTACGGATACTGTCGAAGCTGGTATTGGTTTGCGCCATTACCCGATAGAGATTGGGACTGAGCACCAGGGCGCGGTGCAGATACTTAACCGCCAGTTCAGCATCATTTTGCATGGCATAGGCAGAAGCTTTGCCAAACCAGGCTTCAGGATTATCGTCACGATGCTGGAGAGAAACATCAAAGCTGGCGATCGCCTCCTCGTACTGCTCCAGTTTAGCCAGTACCACTCCACGGTAGTTCCAGGCGTAGTAGCAATCGGGTTTAATTTTGAGCGCAGTATCTAAACTGTTCAGGGCTTCAGGGTAGCGACGCAGGGAAGCCAGAGCCAGTCCCCGATTGTACCAGGCGCGATAGTTGTCGGGTCGTAGCTCGACTGTGTGGTCAAAGCTCTGGACAGCATCGCGGTATCGGTAAATGCAGTTATAGGCGTATCCCAGGTTGTACCAGGCTTTGTGGTCGTCGGGATTAAGATTGACGGCACGGCATATGTTAGAGATAGCCTCTTCATAGCGTCCCATCTTAGCCAGGGCGATGCCCTTACCGTGCCACGCCAGCGCATACTTAGGTTTCAATTTGAGTGCTCGCTCGAAGCTAGCGATCGCCTCCTCCTCAAAGCCCATCTCGTGCAGCGCATAGCCCCGCTTACTCCAGGCTTCATGATGATCAGGCTGAAGTCGCAGAAAACGGTCGAAGCGAGCGACCGCTCCCTCATAGCGTCCCACAATATAAAGAGCAGTACCCTGGCTCAGCCAGGTTTGGTCTATGGTCTCATTCATAGAACATTTTTCAGGAACGAGCGGACTGGGCAACAACATCTCCGATCGCGAACCCTGCAACATTCATCAAACAACTTTTTCTCTGAAGATCGGTTGCTGATTTCATGAGGATTTTGTGATGATTCATGGAAGCGATCGGTTCACCCAATTAAAATTTATAGTTCCCAGTTCCCATTAGAAAATTTGGTTTTATCCTATCGGGAGTTCATAATGACGGATCAGCGGATTGAGAAAGACTCTATGGGAGAGCGATCGCTTCCCGCCAGCACCTACTATGGTATCCAGACCTTGAGGGCAGTCGAAAACTTTCCCATCAGCGGTCTCAAGCCCCTGCCGACCTATGTCGATGCCTGCCTGCTCATTAAAAAGGCAACAGCGATCGCCAATGGAGAACTGGGCTGCATCCCCACAGACATCAGCAAGGCGATCGTTCAGGCAACAGATGAAGTGCTACAAGGCAGTCTGCGCGACCAGTTTGTGGTGGATGTGTACCAGGCAGGAGCAGGCACATCGCACCATATGAACGTCAACGAAGTGCTGGCCAACCGGGCGTTGGAGATTCTCGGTGGCGAGAAGGGCGACTACAAGCGGGTCAGCCCCAACGACCATGTGAACTACGGGCAGTCCACGAACGATGTGATTCCCACTGCGATCCGCATTGGCGGGCTGCTGGCGCTGGAGCATTCTCTGTATCCGGTTTTGGCGGGGGCGATCGCCGCCCTCGACAACAAGGCCGAAGAGTATCAAGACGTGGTGAGATCCGGCAGAACGCACCTGCAAGATGCGGTTCCCGTTCGGATGGGCGAAACCTTCCGGGCGTGGGCACAGATTCTGGCGGATCACCTGGTGCGGATTGAGACAGCCTCTCAGGATCTGATGATCCTCGGTCTGGGGGGCAGCGCCGCCGGGACCGGACTCAACACCCACCCCCAGTACCGATTCCGCGTCGCTGAAATTCTCTCCCAGCTCATCGACCAATCGCTCAAACCTGCTCCTCACCTGATGGCAGCAATGCAGAGTATGGCTCCCTTTGTCAGTGTCTCTGGTGCGGTGAGAAACCTGGCTCAGGATCTGGTCAAAATTTCCCACGACCTGCGCCTGATGGACTCCGGCCCCAAAACGGGTTTCAAGGAAATCCAGCTTCCCCCGGTTCAGCCCGGTTCCTCCATCATGCCGGGGAAATATAACCCGGTGATGGCGGAGATGATCTCAATGGTGTGCTTCCAGGTGATGGGCTACGATACGGCGATCACCTTCGCCGCCCAGGCCGGCCAGCTTGAACTGAACGTGATGATGCCGCTGATCGCCTACGACCTGATTCACAGTATCGAGATTCTGGGCAATGCGTTGGCGGCGTTGACGGAGAAGGGGATCAAGGGAATTACGGTGATGGGCGATCGCTGCCGCTACTACGCCGAAGGGAGCCTTGCCCTGGTGACGGCCCTCAACACCCACATTGGCTACCTGAATGCTGCTGCTGTTGCCAAAGAATCCCTGGAAACAGGCAAATCTCTCCGGCAAATCGTGCTAGAAAAGGGGCTGATGAATGAAGCTGACCTGGCGGAAGTGCTGAATCTGGAGCAGATGAGCGCTATGCCGGAGAACCGTCAGCCCACTTAAAACCATCTAGCTGCAAGACCGACCCTCAACTCACCCACTGGAGCACAGGTATGAACACCTCTGAAACGTTCACCCAAATCACCTTCCATTTCATCAACGGCCAGTCTGAAACCTACAACGTCTACGCTCCCATTGAGGACGATGGCACCCGGCAGACCACCCAACTGGAGGTGCGCCACCTGTTTAAGAAAGATTGGTGGATTGTCAATCTTCCCGAACACACCGCGTTCATTAATATGGACAACGTAATTAAGGTTGAGATGAAGCCCTCAATGCCGCAGCTTCAGGGGGAGGATGTGTTTTCAAATGCGGAACGAGTTAGCGCCCTGAACAAAATGCGCTAGCAAAATCAAGAAGGGTCGTGGTGCTGAAGCGTCACGACCCTCCTCAGAATCTCAACAGAATCTCAACGGAGAGGGAGGGATTCGAACCCTCGGTACCTTTCGGTACACTCGATTTCAAGTCGAGCGCATTCGACCACTCTGCCACCTCTCCAGGCTTTTCTATATTAGCCGGAATTGGCCAGACACACGATAGTCATGACCCAAACCCTCAAAAACAGTTCCCGCTACGCGGGAACTGTTTTTGAGGGTTTGGGTTTGCTAACAATGATTTACTAGACTCGAAGAGTGGTGCTATAGTTGTAAGCTGTGACTTTTTGTGAAAGCAGCGATCGAGAGTGACCAGCGATGACTAAGCGAACTTTAGAAGGAACTTCCCGTAAGCGCCGGAGAACTTCTGGCTTCCGCGCCCGGATGCGGACAAAAAATGGTCAGCGGGTGCTCAAGGCAAGACGGCGCAAAGGGCGGTACAGACTGGCGGTTGCCTAGTCTCGTTCAGGGCGCTCAGTCTAGTCTCGTTCGAGCCAGTAGTCATGAGTTTTCAATAGAGGCACCAGGCTACCTTTGTGCCTCTATTTTGCTCGATCGCATTCTCCGGGTTAACCAGACAGTGGCACTCCCAAAAATCCATCGGCTCCGGCAGCGGAAAGCATTTGCGGCGGTATACCAGTCGGGATTGCGGCGCAATTCTAAACATCTGACACTGCGGGGTTTGAAGACTGGTGCAGGAGGGAAGAGCAATCGCTCCTCCAGGGAACTGCGAACGAAACACCGCATAGACTCGCAGAGCAAGCAGCCCCATGAGCAGCCTAATGCTCCCTCCCCTGACCCAATTCCTGCTGCGACTGAGAGTTTCCCCACCCAGTTCGGCATCTCCATTAGTCAGAAGGTGAGCAAACGGGCGGTCATAAGGAACCGCATCAAGCGGCGGATCAAGGCGGCGCTGCGGGAGTTACTTCCCTGCGTTCTTCCTGGATGGCATCTGGTAATTGTGGTGCGATCAAATGCAGTGGAGTGCGATTATAAAGAATTTCTGCAAGAATTAAAGCAATTGCTGATAGACGCAGAGGTGTTCGATGGGCATTCGGGAAGATGTGTACTTTGAAGGTGGTCCCCACATTGGCGACCTGATTATCAACGTGCTGCTGGGTTTTACGGTAATTTGTCTGCCCCTGACGGTGGGAGCGATCGTGCGTGCGGTCTGGCTGCGTTATCGGATTACCAGCCGTCGTGTATCAATCACCGGGGGTTGGATGGGGCGCGAGCGATCCGATGTCATCTACTCCGAGATCAGCAAAGTGGTTACCGTCCCACGCGGTCTGGGCTTCTGGGGAGATATGGTGTTGACTCTCAAGGATGGCAGTCGGTTGGAGCTGAAGGCGCTGCCGAAGTTTCGTGAGAACGCCGCTTACATTGAGGAGAAAATCGGCGTAAGGACTTCTTCGGCGAACACCTAAATCCTGTCCTGTAGTAAAGGAAGGTTTCGCTTCCAGTAGGCATTACGGGCTGCAAGCGTATGGCGAAAACAAGATTCGAATGGCTGCCCCCTATAAAGGGTCGGTTTTCACGACATCGGAAAAGCCGGGTTTCGGTGTCGGGAGTGAACAACTAAAGCTATTCTGGAATGGGTTTGAAAAAGGTTCTTTGCAGCCTACTTCATTCCTCCGATCGCTTCTTAGCGTTCTTAGAGAGTTTGCCGCGCTTCTTGCGGTAATCTTTCAATAGATAGATCCAGTAAACTTCAGAGCCACAGGTAGACACAAGCAGATGGATTTTGGCGTCGGGTTTATTTCCAACAACATTATGTTGCCAATCCTGGATTTCTTTTACGGGATTGTGCCTAGCTACGGTCTGGCCATTGTGGCTCTAACGCTCGTGGTTCGTTTTGCCGTCTATCCCCTGAGCGCGGGGTCAATCCGTAGTATGCGGCGGATGCGGGTGGCGCAGCCCGTGATGCAGCAGCGGGTCAAGGAAGTACAGGCGAAATATAAGGACGATCCTGCCAAGCAGCAGGAAGAAATGAGCAAGATTTACAAAGAATTTGGCAATCCTCTGGGGGGGTGCCTACCGGTTCTAATGCAAATGCCCATCCTATTTGCCCTGTTTGCCACCCTGCGGGGATCGCCGTTCTCAGATGTAAACTATACGGTGAACTTCCAGGTGCTCCCCAGAGAGCAGATGGAGCAGATCCAGCCTGTTGCCTTCACCACTAATCCCCAGAATATTTACGTCTCGGATGGCGTTCACGCCCCTGTAATCGCCCTTGTCCCCGGAGGCACCAAGCTAGCCGTGGGCGAGAAAACCCGCGTTGACTTCCAGACTGCAACTGGCAAGCCGCTGAAGGAAGTTCTGGAAGAGTACCCGGAAACCGTGATTCAGCCCGTGTGGAAGGTCACTAAGGGCGAGGATCGGGTACAGATTGACGAGCAAGGCAACATCGAAGCTCTGCAACCCGGTGATGTCACCCTCCAGGGTACAGTTCCTGGCCTTGCCGCCAACAAAGGCTTCCTGTTTATTGAGCAGCTCGGACGAGTCGGTGCCCGTGACCCTGACGGCACAATCCACTGGGATATCGTCGGTATGGTTCTGTTCTTTGGTCTCAGCCTCTACGTAAGTCAGCTGATCTCAGGTCAGGGAGGCTCTGTCAATGACCAGCAGAAGACCGTCAATCAGCTCACACCAATTATCTTCTCTGGTATGTTCCTGTTCTTCCCGCTGCCCGCAGGCGTACTGATGTACATGGTGATCGGGAACATTTTCCAGACGCTCCAGACGTTCATCTTGTCGCGCGAACCCCTGCCGGAAAACCTTCAGAAGATTGTAGACGAGCAGGAGAAAAAGGAGAAAGGTGAGGATGGACGCGCAGCGCTGCCTTTTGAACCAAAAGCTAAAGAAGCAAAAGCCAAAGAACCAAAAGCCAAAAAGAAGGGATAATCTTTAGTTGAGAACTTTGATTCTTCGTGCTGGGTTTTAGTTTTGGCAAGACAGTGGGATACAAGATACTCCACTGTCTCGTCAAAACTATCCCACCTGAGAGCAGAAGCGACTCTTCGTGCTGTGATGGCGCGAAGAATCAAAGTTTTTAGAGGTTGAGTTGGTGGGGAAGCAATTGATGGCTGAAGATCCAGTACAGCGCGGAGAAACCTGGTTAACATCACTACTGAAGCTGGCCGACTTGCCCGCTTCGGTCCAGGGAGAAAGCGCAGAGACCCATGAAGACGGAAGCTGCTGGCTGACGATTGATTCTGCAAGCTACACCTCTGAGCAGATTCAAATGTTGACGGGTGAAAGCGGCTCAGTATTGGATGCGGTTCAATATCTAATCAACACCACACTGAACCTGGGCCTGTCCCCCGACGAACAGCAACCCTACACAATCGAGTTAGACGGCTATCGACTGCGACGGCAGACAGAACTACGCTCGATGGCAGAAGCAGCGGCTCAAAAGGTGCGAGACAACGGAGAAGAATTCGAGATGGGAGCACTCTCCTCTGCCGAACGGCGTCAGGTTCACACCTTCCTGAAAGCATTCGAGGATCTGGAAACCTATAGTCGGGGACAGGAACCCGACCGCCGTCTGGTGGTGAAACCAAAAGGTTGAGCGGGTGATCGCCCCTCCTCAACCCCACTAAAAAGAACTGATCAAACCCGCTAGGCTAGAGTTAATACCCAACCCGGCAGGGATACGCCACGATTTATCCTGACTTATGTCCAAGTCCACTATTGATTCGATTTACATCCCTCAGCTCACCAAAGCCCCAGAACAGACGGAAACAGTTGAAGTTCGGGATTATCTACTTGGCCTGGATACACTGACGCCAGTACAGGCAACAGTTCGCGTTTCCCATCGCGGCAACTATCTGGAAGTTGCTGCGCGGGGCGAGGCGATTATGACGCTGACGTGCGATCGCTGCTTGCAACAGTACAATCACCGCCTCCTGGTCAACGCTTCAGAGATGATCTGGCTGCAAGAGCCGATTGAAGAGGAGGAAGAACTGGAGCGAGAGGTCGATCTGGAAGACCTGGTGGAGAGCCTGCCGCCCAACGGCTACTTCCACCCTGACGAGTGGCTTTACGAGCAGTTCTGTCTGGAAATTCCCCAGCGCAAGCTGTGCGACCAGGAGTGCCCCGGCATACAGGTAGAAGAAACCAGTCCTCCACCTCCCGTTCTCAAACCTGACCACCGATGGGCATCCCTCGAAGCCCTGCGAGACCAACTCCTCAACTAATGTTGCGAACACTAAGTTCCGCAACATGGGGGTTTGGTTGCTCTCGCCCCCAGAAAGTGGCACACCCCCTGCCCCCCTCAAGGGGTATCCCCCCTTCACCCCTTACAATACTTTCATTTCGCTGTATAGAAGAAAGCATCTATGAGCTTCAGCGAGGAATTTGAACTGCTGCTGCGGGCACGTTACCCGCTGATCTACATCCCGACGCGAGAGGAGGAGCGGGTCGAGGGGGCGATCACCCAGTGTGCCCGCCAGGGCAACCGTAGTCTTTATATTTGGGACTTTGTGGACGGCTACCAGGGCAATCCCAACGATGCCGGGTTTGGTAAACGCAATCCACTGCAAGCGTTAGAACTGATTGAGAAGGTGCCCCCCACCGTATCAGCGGTATTCGTCCTGCGAGACTTTCACCGATTCCTGGAGGATGTAGGGGTCGCCCGCAAACTCAAAAACCTGGGCCGGATGCTGAAGTCCCAGCCCAAAAATATTGTGGTACTCTCTTCCCAGGTGGCGATCCCCGATGAGCTGAGTGAAGTTCTCACGGTGCTAGACTTCCCCTTGCCAGACTCCAGCGAGATCAAGCTGGAGTTGGAACGACTGCTGGCCGCAACCGGAAAAACACTGGATGCACGAGTGCTGGATGAATTGGTGCGATCCTGTCAGGGGCTATCGATGGAGCGAATCCGGCGGGTGCTAGGAAAGGCTATCGCCACCCACGGTCAGCTTCAGGCCGAAGATGTGGACCTGATTCTGGAAGAAAAGCGGCAGACGATTCGGCAAACCCAGATCCTGGACTTTTACCCCGCAACTGAAAAGATTTCTGATATTGGTGGCCTGGACAACCTGAAAGACTGGCTGCTGCTGCGCGGTAGCGCATTTTCAGAGAGGGCAAGACAATACGGTTTGCCGCATCCACGGGGACTGCTGCTGGCGGGAATCCAGGGGACGGGGAAATCGCTGACGGCGAAGGCGATCGCCCACCACTGGCACCTGCCGCTCCTGCGATTAGACGTAGGACGCCTGTTTGCCGGATTAGTCGGAGAATCAGAGTCCCGCACCCGGCAGATGATCCAGCTCGCAGAAGCCCTGGCTCCCTGTGTCCTGTGGATTGACGAGATCGACAAAGCCTTTGCCGGGATTGATGGCCGGGGCGATGCAGGCACCAGCAGCCGCGTTTTTGGCACCTTCATCACCTGGCTGGCAGAAAAAACTTCTCCAGTTTTCGTGGTGGCAACGGCGAATAACATTCAGTCCCTACCTCCCGAAATGCTGCGTCGGGGTCGCTTCGATGAGGTGTTCTTTGTGGGACTGCCGAATCAAGAGGAGCGCAAAGCCATCTTTGCGGTTCACCTGGAACGGCTGCGTCCACACAACCTCAAGAGCTATGATTTAGACCGGCTGGCCTACGAGACGCCCGATTTTTCAGGGGCGGAAATCGAGCAGATGCTGGTGGAAGCGATGCACATTGGCTTCAGCCAGAATCGGGATTTTTCCACCGATGATGTACTGGAAGCCGCCAGCCAGATCATCCCCCTGGCACGCACCGCCCAGGAGCAGATCCAGTTCTTGCAGGACTGGGCGGCGGCGGGGAAGGCGCGGATGGCCTCGCGACAGGGTGGTTTGGGTGGTCGGGTACAGCCTTCAATGTAGTTAAGAACCCTGAATAGGTGGGCATATGAGTCTGGTTGGGGTAGCAAAGGTGTTTACAGGGGTGGTACTGGCATTGGCCATCTTGTTCTTCACAGGAGTGGCGGGCGTCCGCTATTTCATGTGGCGCATAACAGAACTCCCCCCTCGCCCCGTTTTTGCCAACGACAACCCGTCGAAACCGAAACCGCTTCCCCCAGAAAAACCTGCTGCCCCGGCTGCGCCTCCGGCAGCCGCACAGACTCCTTCACCAGTGGCATCGCCTACGACAGCCGCAGCCACCGCCCGCGTCAGCCAGCCTGTAGGATTGATTGTGCGTGAAGGCCCCAGTCGTGATTCTGCCCAGGTGGGGGGTGTGGCCTTCGAACAGACTGTCACCGTTCTGGAAACAAGTCCGGATGGCGATTGGCAGAAAATTCGCGTGACGGATAGCGGCTTAGAGGGTTGGGTCAAGGCAGGGAATATGCAGCCGATTGATCAGCCGCCTCAATAAATAAACTGATAGTTGCTGGTGTGGGGCGCAACGCCCCACACCAGCAACTATCAGTTTATTTCAGGAAAGCGTCCAGCTCAGACCGGGTAGGTAACGATGGCTGTGCGCCTGCCCTGGTGACGGAGAGGGCGGCCACCGCAGTAGCCTGGGTCGTGGCGTCTGGAAGCAACTGCCCCTCCGCCAACCCTGCGGCCAGTCCTCCATTGAAGGCATCTCCCGCAGCAACAGTATCGACTGCTGTCACAGGAAAGCTTGGGATATCAAAGGTACCATCGGCGGAGAGACAGAGCGCTCCCTGTTTACCCAATTTGACAATGACAGTTGTTACGCCTCGCCCTTGCAGCACCTTCGCAGCGGCGATCGCACTATCCCTATCCGTAACCGGAAACCCCACCAACTGAGCCGCTTCCACCTGATTCGGCGTGAGAATATCAACGAGCGGATACAGCTCTGCCGGGAGATCGGTGCGGGCAGGAGCCGGATCGAGAATCACGGTTACCCCCGACTGCTTCGCAGCGCTGGCGGCAGCCACCACCGCAGGCAGCGGAATTTCAAGCTGGAGCAGCAGTACCTGCGCCTGCGGCAACACTTCCTCCAGTCGCTTCACATCCGTCTCGTCCACCCGTCCATTGGCACCGGGAATCACAATAATGGTGTTTTCGCTTGTGTCGTCCACGCTAATCAGGGCGATACCAGAGTGGGTGGTGGAGTCCTGGAGGATGCGATCGCCCCCCACCCCATCCGCCTGCAAACCCGCCAGTAGCGTCTGCCCAAAGGTGTCATTTCCTACCCGTCCCACCATTTGCACAGGCACCCCCAGTCGCGCCACCGCCACCGCCTGATTGGCACCCTTACCGCCGGGGATTGTTTCGAAGGCATGACCCGTCAGCGTCTCACCCGGCGACGGGAGGCGAGGCGTGCGGGCGACGAGATCCATGTTGATGCTGCCGAAGACGAGGACGGACATATTATTGAGTGTTTATGAGAAGAAATATAATATGGAGAGGCATATCTAAGTAGGTGGGCGCTAATGCATCCAGCCATGTAAAAGAATGTAAAGTGCCCGAATGCTCATGAACAGGGCAATTGGCATCTTTTTACATTCTGTTATATGACTAGCTTTAACCCCGCCTACTTACTTATGAAGTGGCTGATTTGGTTGAAACAACACAACTACTTTTTCCACTGTAAATTCTATACTTTGGAGATGTTATGAGAATGGGCTAGTACTGTACCACGTGTAGCTACGCTTGCTACGCCTGCCACAAAAGCTAATTTCGATCATCTTGGGGAGATATCTGACGTAAAACAGAGCGGAAGTATTGCCAGAAGACGGGGTTGGAAAAGGTGAAGCTTTTGCTAGAGCAGTGTTGAATTCGTGTTGGGATTCAGCAAACTTAAATTAGTGAACATACTTGCGATAAATATAATTTAGGTCTACGCTGTTCTTCATCTTAATGTATTACTTAATCCAGCCCGTTGACAGATTTTCTGCATACGCAACAACAAAGAATCCTATAATTGGATTAAAAAGTTAGACTTAATAAATTTATGGCGAAGAAGGATCCTGCTGTACTCAAAAAAGTGACTGTTAGTCTTCCGTTCGGAATTGGGTCAGCTTCATGGGAAGCTGACCCTACCGAGCGCAGTGCTGCTTGGGAACTATATGTTGAGTTGGTAACGCGAGTAGCTATCCAGTCAATAGATGCAGATGCAGGGTCAATGAGAGAGGTTCTAAATTCCCTCTACAGTTTGTTCGGTTCTACTCGTGAGATTCTTCGCAAAGCAGGCCCTTCTGTTGGCGCGACCCCAGATTCTGTAGGAGGCATTGCGATTGCTGTACTGAATAATGGCTTACGCCCGTTTTTATCTAAGTGGCACGCACAGTTACAGGAATGGGAAGTCAAGAAAAATCCTGAAATCAGTTATATGGTGCATGAAAAAGCCTGGGAGAAAGAGACGATCTTCCGAGATGAATTAGAATCTCTTCGAAAGAATTTAGAGCAGTACGCTAATGCATTAGCTGTAATCGCCGGAGTTCTACCATGAAAATACTTCCTACCATTGACATGATTGACTTGATTAGCCACTTATCGCTTAAACCATTAGCCATGTTTTCCAGTCAAAAGCTTAAATCTTATGCTTGAAAAATTCTATAAATATCTTGCCAATCACAACGCAAATCACAATATTTAATCTATTTAAGAAATTGCTTTTACACTTGCACTTCTACTGGTAAATGGTAAGGGAGATTAATGGATGTATGGAGAAGAAAGAATTCAAAGTTTTTCTTGCCCATAACAGCCTT
This sequence comes from uncultured bacterium, assembly GCA_964630955.1. GTDB lineage: Bacteria > Cyanobacteriota > Cyanobacteriia > Elainellales > Elainellaceae > CAZVXA01. Next base: position 17,519 of record CAZVXA010000020.1, read on the forward strand.
GACAAACCTTTTGTTAGGATAATCGCAGAGGAACTTAAAAGATTTGACATAAATTCTTGGCTGGACGAAGAAGAAATCCTAGCCGGACAGAATTTTCAGAGCGCCATTGAACAAGCTATATCTAAAGTTAATTCTGCCGCCATATGTATTGGCCATGCAGGGTTTGGCAGATGGCAAGTATTGGAACTGAGAGCGTTTATTGAGCAATGCGTTGAGCGTCAGATACCTGTTATTCCTGTTCTGCTACCTGGTGTATCTGAAATACCAGAATCTAGTGTCTTTTTGAGACAATTTAATTGGGTGAGCTTTAAAGACAGCATCGATGATGAGGCAGCTTTAATCAAGCTCGTACAGGGAATTAATGGTAGTAAGGAAGTTGGCAAGATAGAAAATACTCCTTCTCTCTCAGAGATTATTATTGATAGCTCGGCAAGAGATATCTCTAAACTTCAGGGCACAAAAGTATACCTTCAGAATCTAAAGAGTTCAAAGGAATTCGCTTTTCAGCAGCTATCACTCTCTATCAACAACTTTAGCCAGTATATACAGATGCTTCAGATACAGAAGGAAGACTTGGAGAAGAAGATAGATATTATCAACGAAAGAATAAAACTCATAGAATCTATTTTGTGTGATGCAAGCAATCAAAATCTTCTCCTCGCTATTGATTGGCTTAGAAACCATCGGCCAAAACTGGCAAAATCAGCGGGTGACTTCATTATCAAAAAAATCAATGTAGATAACAGTGTTAATGGAGATCTTCGAGAATTTTATTGGTCTTTGGAAAAGTTTGTTGAGATTGTTGAACACTGTTTGATTAGCGGAGACGATGATCTCCTATCCCTTGTCGAATGCTTACCCTTTCAACTTCCTTACATGAATTATGCAGATGAAGGGATTAAATATATAAGGAACAGAATAAACAAACAGGATTTTTCTGAGGAGGTGAAGGCAGAGATAAATACTTGTCTAGATAAAATCATAGACTGCCTTAATTACCTAAAAGCTAATTAGAATCATCTGAGTTTACTGGGAGGGACGCTTAAACGTCTTCACCTCTGTGGTAAAGTTCGTTCTCAATTCGACCGATATTTCTGCCTAACTCAATCATGTTTGCTATTTTTTCTTGTTTAATGTTCAATTGAATCGCTTCATACTCCGCCTTAAACTTCTCAACACGAAGTTGTCGCAATAGTTCCTTCAACTGACTACTACTGAGATTACTTATTGCTGGGAGGAACATAGCAAGCTGAATTAGCAGGTTTCATAATCAACCTACTAGTAGATTGAATGTAATCCGGACAAATGCTGAAGATTCACCACATTCCTCTATCCATAGTCTCCAGACTAGCGTAAGTTCACCAGCTTAGCCTGCAACTGCTCAATTTGACGCTCAAGCTCGATGAGACAACGTTCCATCTTTAACTTTTCTGCCATAAGCTGCCTGAGTTGATTACGAAGGTCATCTTTTAGCGAGGATTCTTGTAGATTATGATTCCACATGATGAAAACCACTTGTCGATACATATGTACTATTATCGCTATATTTTCGGTACATCCGGCAGGAAAATTTGCAATAAACAAAACTTTACATCCGCCTTGTATGGGTAAACGACTAGGTTTACGTAAGACCAGGTTTCTTGCCCATTGTTTGTAGAAGCGGATGAGGAGGAGCGGCAAAAGTCCCTATTTGTCCCCACTCATTCAGGAACATAGAAGTGTAAGCATCATGACGACTTGCATCTTAAACTGGAGATGCACACGCTCAAGCATAGGTAAAGTCCCACTGAATACCCTTATGGAATCAGCAATTTACCAAGTCAGTGCCTTCTGGGATGCGGAAGCAGAGGTCTGGGTTGCCACCAGCGAAGATGTCCCAGGCTTAGCCACTGAAGCCGATACTATCGAACGATTGAGTCAGAGACTGCGGGACATTGTGCCTGAATTACTGCTTAGCAATCATGTAATTTCACAAGACTATGTGGGGGCGATCGCCATCCAACTCACCAGTCATCGGCAAGAACTGGTTGAGGTAGCTTCGTAGATGCCTGCGTCCCTCACTCCCGAACTCAAGAAAATATTGTTAGATGCTGGGTGTTTCTTCGAGCGCCAAGGGAAGGGCGATCACGAGATTTGGTACAGTCCAATCAGTGACCGGAGGTTTGTTGTAGACGGTGCAATCAAGTCGCGTCATACGGCGAATGCTGTTCTCAAGCAGGCTGGACTACCAAAGGTCTTCTAGAACATCAGCTTAATGCAAGCGCTCGCCATCCATCGACTAAACCGCCTTCAGCAAAAACTTCTGAATTGCTGTCGCCACCCCATCCTCTTCCACATCGGGGGCAATCCAGTCTGCGATCGCCTGCACCCCCTCCGGAGCGTTGCCCATCGCCACACCAACACCAGCGTACTGGAGCATTTCCACATCGTTGAAGTTGTCGCCGATCGCCATCACATTTTCTGCCTGTAGCCCCAGAACTTCCTCTGCCAGGTAGCGAACAGCGGTGCCTTTGTTCACCAGGGGATTGGTGGCTTCGAAGAAGGTGGCAACGGATTTGGTGAAGTAGAGTTCGGCGGGGGTGTAGCGCTGCCGCAGGGAGGTCAGGAGGTTGTCAATCAAGCTGTGGTCTTCGCTGAGGGCGAGAATTTTAGTAGGTTCCAGGTGCAGGACTTTGCGCAGATCACCCACGGCAATGGGTTCGATCTTGGAGCGCTGAGCATAGAGCGCCGTTTCATGGGTCACTTCACGGACGTAGAGTTCGTCGTTGATGTAGCAGTGAACGGAGAGGCGATCGCGCAGCTCCGGCTGTTCCAGGTAGTCCAGCAACTGATTTGCATAGTCCTCAGGTAACGCCCAGTGGCGGAAGACTTCTCCGGTGGAGGGCTGTTTGATCAGTGCGCCCTGATACACCATCAGCGGCAGTTCCAGATTCAGCGTGTTGTAGAACCGGAGGGCAGAGCGGTACATACGGCCTGTGGCGATCGCCACCTGGATGCCCTGCGATCGTGCCGCCTGTATGGCTGCAATGACCGCTGAATTGATCTGGTTTGATTGGCCGACGACAGTTCCGTCCAGGTCGATGACAAGAAGTTGAATATGATGGATCTCTGACACGCCACTCTCCTTTGCTAACGTTCTTGCATTGCGACATACTGCATATTTTTTTCCCGCAGCTTTGCATCCTCGTCATTGTAGAAGAAAGATAACAGTGCAAATCTCCGACCATTGGTTACAGGCGTCGCTTCGTGAAGCAGAGAGCAGGAAAAAATAATGGCTTCCCCTGCCTCTGGACGGTAGAGCTGTTGCCCGTATTCAGGGAATCGCAGATGGCCCCCTTCGTATTCACCCGTGTTGAGATTCAGCGTCATGGCAAAGCGGCGGTGAGCAGTGCCTGCGGTGGTGTTGTCCCGATGGCGGTTAAAAAAGCCGCGATCGCTGGCTTCATAGCAGGCCACCAGATGGCGCTCAAATCGGGTGATGCTGAACTGAAATGCCTTCTCGATTTCAGGTTTGACCCGGCGCAGCACCAGCGTATTCACCTTCGTCAACCATTCTGGGTTCGTCAGCGCATAGTCGCGTCGTTTCTTGAACTCCTCATCAAATACTTCCACTGTCTTACCGTCAATCTGCCGCATAAATCCTGAGGCTCTCCCCCCGTCTGCTGCATAGAGATCGATCAACTGACGACAGAAATCTGCACTCAACACATTCGGGATAAACAACACTGGGGCCTGACGCAGAGCAACCATCGGCGGCAGCATCGGCGGCAGTGTTTCCAGAAAGGACATGACCCGCTCAACATGGTCGATACCACTGCCAATCGGAAAGGTTCCCACTACCCGCAGGTTCTCATCCACCACAAAGGTCGTGGGGGAGTACTGCTTCGTGCGCCCGTCCCACACCCCATAGGCACTACTGACCTTGCGCTCCAGATCCCAGAGAAACTGGCAGTAGGGGGAAGGAATCCCCCAGTTGCGCTCCACGTCGTCCGGATCGATACTGACGCCAAAGAAGGGGATGTTCTTCTGAGCCAGAGCGGGAAGGCGATCGCAAAATTGCCGCACAACCGCCGCAATCTGTTCCACGGCACCGCTGCCCAGAAAGCTGAGAATCACGCGGTGACCACCGACCGTATGGAACTGGTAGGCTGGATTGCTGGAAGAGGGAAGGATAAACCAGGGAGCAGGATCTCCGGGGCTGAGCATCGGCATAGCAAATTCTTCAGATGCAGTCTAACCCATGCTACCCTAGACCCTTTGTTTTTAAGGGAAAGCGGCGGGTGGCTTATGGCTTAAATCAAGCCCCCAAATCACGGTATGGTAATGGGAAGTCCTCCATCATTAATAAACCCTTTTCAATGACTGCTCTTTCTCCCAAGCACCAGAAGGCCAGAGCGCTCAAACCCGGAAGCCGTCGTCCCGCTAAAGAACTGTGCAGCGAATGTGGCCTCTGCGACACCTACTACATCCACTACGTCAAAGAAGCCTGCGCATTTCTCAACCAGCAGTTTGACACCCTGGAGCAGCGGAGCCACGGGCGCAGCCGCGATCTGGACACCTGGGACGACTGCTATTTCGGAGTGCATCAGGAGATGATGGCTGCTCGCAAACAACAGCCCATTGAGGGCGCACAGTGGACGGGAATCGTCAGTAGCATTGCCATTGAGATGCTAAACCGGGGGCTGGTGGAAGGCGTCGTGTGCGTGCAGAACACGAAGGAAGATCGGTTTCAGCCGATGCCCGTAATCGCCCGCACCCCCGAAGAAGTTCTGGCCGCACGGGTGAACAAGCCTACCCTGTCGCCTAACCTCTCAGTACTGGAGCAGGTGCAGCAGTCCGGTATGAAGCGCCTCCTGGTGATCGGCGTCGGCTGTCAGATCCAGGCGCTACGAGCAGTGGAGAAAGAACTGGGGCTGGAGAAACTCTACGTGCTGGGCACTCCCTGCGTGGACAACGTGACCCGCGCTGGACTGCAAAAATTTCTGGAAACCACCAGCCGATCGCCCGATACGGTGGTTCACTACGAGTTCATGCAGGACTTCCGGGTGCATTTCAAGCATGAGGACGGCTCCACTGAGACGGTTCCCTTCTTCGGTCTCAAGACCAACCAACTCAAGGATGTGTTCGCCCCCTCCTGTATGAGCTGCTTTGACTATGTAAACGGTCTGGCCGACCTGGTGGTGGGTTACATGGGCGCACCCTTCGGCTGGCAGTGGATCGTCGTGCGCAACGACACCGGAAGGGAAATGCTGGATCTGGTGAAAGACCAGCTCGATGTACAGCCTGTAATGTCCCAGGGCGATCGCAAAGCCGCCGTCCAACAGAGCATCCCGGCCTACGATAAAGCCGTCACCCTGCCGATGTGGGCCGCCAAAATGATGGGCGTGGTAATCGAGAAGATTGGCCCCAAAGGGCTGGAGTACGCCCGCTTCTCTATCGACTCACACTTTACCCGCAACTACCTCTACACCCGCCGCAACCACCCTGAAAAGCTGGAGAAGCACGTCCCCAATTTCGCCAAGCGGATCGTCGGGCAATACACCCTGCCAAAGGATTGATTGCGATGATTGGTATGAGCATCACCTACCGATTGGAGGGATTTGAATAGAAATTTGTAGGGTGGGCTGCGCTTACCATAACTTGTGTGCATGGCATCGACCCCAACACTACAAATTCCGGCGGACAGTGCTCACCCTACATTGAATGTCCACGGAACCTATTTCCCATCCTTAGGTGGAGGAGGATTAACTTCTTTTTTGATCGCTTTGATCGCTTCAGAAATTGCTTTTCCCAATTTTTCGTTGTCTGAAGGTTCGGGCGCTTTCTTATTGAAGGAGCTTCCAAATTCTAGAGAAGTCCAGAGAATATACAGGATCGCGGCAACAAAAATTAGTTCCATAGGGCGTGATCGAGTACATGACGATTGACCAGGACACGAATCGGAACAGAGAACACACGTTTGCCAGAGTCATCACCGGAAGCGGAGTGAGCGATGCTCAGACTCCTCAATTTAAGGAGATACAGCGTTAACCAGTTAATTTCCGGTGTGAAGAGTAAAAGAAATAGCAACTTTGAGTGAATGCTCAATCGACAGAAGCAAATGAGCAGCAAAACCAACGCTTTAGAAAGCGTTGAAACAAATGCAGTGCGTCAAAGTTCTGAGAAACACCGATCACCCCTCAAGTGATGAGTGTTCTCGCAGATACACCTGGAAGATAAAAACGCAAAACAAACTCGAACGATCACTCCTGATGCCGTAGCTTTGCCACAGCAAATTAGCCTCTGGTCAGGTGGGGGCCTCTACAACTAGAGTTGGCTACCAGAGAAAATAGAAGGATACACTACATCTAAAGGGAATGCAAGCGATCGGATCACAGGCAAGTGCCTGCTAAGTAGGCAGGTGCCGATTTTCCTGAAACGCTGACGCTATCAGCATTTCAGGAAAATCGGCGCGATTTAATCAAAAGTCTTTTGCTAAATAAAAGCTCCGGTTTCCCAGGGATGCCTGAAAGAATTTCTTTTAACCCGGTCTACTGGTGGAGAACGATCGCAGCAGGGTGGAAAACCGTCTTCCATCAAAACTGCGGGGATCCATCCGGGATCGAGATCGATCGACGGCCTGATGGGTAGTGATGCGATTGCTGGGGATATTCGTCTGGGCAATCAGCCATGCCAGAGAGTTGTATTGGGCCTGGGTATAGCCGCTGTGCGATCGCCGATTGTTGCGACCATCGGATGGCGTTTCCAGGGAGATATGGTAAGCGAAGTTATTAACTGAGGGGGGAAAGTCTTTATTCAGGGTGACTGCTTCGGGGCCATTGGGACCATTGAAGACCGAATTCCCGGCTCCGAAGGCGCGATACTCCGGCGGTACAATGAAGACAATTGACCCATTGCGACGGATCAGAGCGTGGTAGCTGACCTGATCTTCATCGCGTGGGTGGGGAGTGCGAAAAGTGTTGATGGCGCTGCTGGCGGAGCCAACCGTTTCGTGTAGAACCACGATGGGTTCGTTGTAGATGGGGCGTCCGAAGGCATCCGTGATAAAGCGGGGGCCAAAGTTAGTAGGGTGCGCCGGAGCATATTCGATCGCAGGGGTACCGGATACGTTTGCCTGCTGCGCCAGGGAAAAGGGCGCATCATTTCGAGGTTGGTTGGGAGCGCCACTGACGGGAGGATTTGGTTGTTGGATCTTTGGCTGAACCTGCTGCTGTACCTGGGGCCGAACCTGCTGCTGAGTAATCTGAGTACGAGGAAGACGAACCCGAGAGGAGGATTCAGCCTCTGCACCAATCATGCTGGCAAAAGAAACAATCAGGAGTGAGACAACACTCAGCGCAATTAAAGCCAGTACCTTGAACGGGGGAAGAGATTGCTTCGCAGTTTCCCAGAGGGGTAATTGCACGAGTTTTCCAAACAGCCTCACAAACCATGCCTCCACTTTTTCTTACAAATGTTAACCCGCCATAAGGGCAGAGTCCATCTACAATCTTCCCTATTTTGCGGTTGGGGAGTGACAGGGTGGATTTTTATCTGAGAGTTTAGAGCTGATTTGTAAACAAAGGTTTTGATCCCTCTTAAAAAGGGGGATCTCCTTAGCGTTTTTGGATTCCCACTGGGCTACACCCAGGCGGGAATCCAAAATTTTTAGCGTCTCTCGCGTACCCCTGTGCCGCAGGGGCACGCAAGAGACGCTAAACGCATTACAAAAAGTGGGCCTTAAGCTGCGGAGTGATGTTCCCCCCTTTTTAAGGAGGGCTAAAGGGGGATCAAGGAGTGATGAAGCTTCTGGCGTTTAAAAATTACTTTACAAATCAGCTCTTATGGCTTGTGAAGAAATAACCTCATGCCTGGAATTGCCCCCACCGTTCGGCACGGCTCACGGAGCGCTCCAGCCCTCCTGCCCTTACCAGGGGCAGGGAGTCCGGACTTCCCCACTTGGTGCCTATCCGAAAGCCCAAATTCTGGCAGGCGTCACGCCTGCCAGAATTTGGGCTTTCGGATGGACTCTAAATGCAAAGCTCACTGAGCAAAATCACCGATCAGGTTCACAAACAGTTAAGATTCTAGATTGAACCTTGAATTGAAGTTACCGTTCTAATGGCAGAAACTCTTTTGTACAACGCCCTGCGTGAGGCAATTGACGAAGAAATGGGGCGTGATCCAACGGTTTTCGTGCTGGGCGAAGACGTAGGGCACTACGGCGGCTCCTACAAAGTCACTAAGGATCTGTACATGAAGTACGGCGACCTGCGGGTGCTGGATACCCCTATCGCCGAAAACAGCTTTACGGGAATGGCGGTAGGTGCGGCCATGACGGGTCTGCGGCCAATCATTGAAGGGATGAACATGGGCTTCCTGCTGCTGGCGTTCAACCAGATTGCCAACAACGCCGGAATGCTGCGCTACACCTCCGGCGGCAACTTCAAAATCCCGATGGTGATTCGGGGGCCGGGAGGCGTGGGTCGCCAACTGGGAGCCGAACACTCCCAACGTTTAGAAGCCTATTTTCAGGGAGTTCCCGGTCTCAAGATGGTGGCTTGCTCCACACCCTACAATGCTAAAGGCTTGATGAAAGCAGCGATTCGGGACAATAACCCGGTGCTGTTTTTTGAACACGTGCTGCTGTACAACCTGAAGCAAGACCTGCCTGAAGAAGAGTACGTCCTGCCCCTCAACAAAGCAGAGATCGTGCGCAAGGGCAAAGACGTTACCATCCTTACCTATTCCCGGATGCGGCACCATGTCTTGCAGGCACTGAAGCCTCTGACGAAAGAAGGCTACGACCCTGAAGTAATCGACCTGATCTCGCTGAAGCCACTGGACTTTGAGACCATTGGTGCTTCCATCCAGAAAACCCACCGGGTGATTATCGTCGAAGAATGTATGCGATCGGGCGGGATCGGTGCAGAACTGACGGCCTCCATCAACGATCGCCTGTTCGACGAACTGGATGCCCCGGTGATTCGCCTTGCCTCGCAGGACATTCCCACCCCCTACAACGGCACATTGGAGAACCTCACCATTGTTCAGCCTCAGCAGATTATTGAGGCTGTGAAGAAGATTGTGCCTCTACGGGTTTAACTGGACTTTTGACTAAATTGCGCCGATTTTTCTTGAAAAGCTGTCTGCTTCAGCTTTTCAAGAAAAATCGGCGCTAAAACCAAAGATGCCGCGAAACGCTCTCTGAGAGAGCGTTTCGCGGCATTGTAGAAAAAGATGATACGCTATCTCGGTAAAGAGTGCTTGAGGGATCACCGATGCCAAAGTTGAGGGTAGGGCTGTTGTTCGGCGGATGTTCTGGGGAACATGAGGTGTCGATTCGTTCCGCAAAAGCGATCGCCCACGCCCTCCATCAGAACAGCGATCGCTATGAACTCACCCCGGTCTACATCCAGAAGGATGGGCGGTGGCTGGCCGGAGAAACAGCAGAGGGGGTTCTGACTGCGGGAGTACCGCCGCAACTTCAGGGCGAGGGTGATCCAAGCACCACTGCGGAGGCAGGAAGTGAGCTGCAAACCACGGCACCACAGGCGGTTGAACGGTGGCGATCGACGGCACAGGTAGCCGATGTAGATGTGTGGTTCCCGGTGCTGCATGGGCCAAACGGAGAAGACGGCACCGTGCAGGGTTTGCTTAAGCTGATGCAGGTTCCCTTCGTGGGATCGGGGGTACTGGGATCTGCAATGGGTATGGATAAGATTGCCATGAAAATGGTGTTTGCCCAGGCGGGACTGCCCCAGGTGAAGTATCGGTCGGTGATGCGATCGCAAATCTACTCCAACCCCTGCGTATTCCCCAAACTCTGTAACGACATTGAGGCCGATCTCGGTTACCCCTGTTTCATCAAACCCGCCAACCTAGGATCTTCAGTGGGGATTGCCAAAGCGCGCACTCGCGCCCAACTGGAAGCAGCCCTCGACAGTGCAGCCAGCTACGATCGCCGGATTATTGTAGAGGCTGCAGTACCCAGCCCACGGGAGCTAGAGTGCGCAGTTCTGGGAAATGACACTCCTCAAGCATCAGTAGTGGGTGAAATCTCCTATAAAAGCGACTTCTACGACTACGAAACCAAATACACCGAAGGGATGGCGGATCTGGCGATCCCTGCAAATATTCCAGATGCGATCGCCCGTCAGATTCAGGAGATGTCGGTGCAGTCATTTCTGGCGATTGATGGAGCAGGAATTGCCCGTGTAGACTTCTTTTATGTGGAATCCACCGGGGAGGTCTTTATCAACGAGATCAATACGATGCCTGGTTTCACCGACACCAGCATGTATCCCATGCTGTGGGAAGCCAGTGGAGTACCTTTCGCAGAACTTGTGGATCGACTGGTGCGGCTGGCACTGGAGCGCAACGGATCGTAAGGATGGGGTTACAGGGGTGGAACCCCGCATGGGGAGAACCCCGCATGGGGCACTGCCCCACTGGTCTAGCTCAGACATGGCAACCGAGTGGTTGTCAGACGGGGTGCAGGGGTGATTCCCCCTTGAGGGGGCAGGGGGTGTGCCCCCTGCGTGGGAGCGGCGGCTCGCCCCCTTGACTTGATCTCGGGCCGAAAGCTGAGCGCTCGCCGAAGCCTGCTCTCACGCCGAAGGCCAAACGGCACCGCCCCCGCCCCTTGTCCCAACCAAAATATCGATTGGCATAGTGGAAGCTATAGTACAATTGAACCATTCTTGTATAGTAGAGGTCATCTCTATGGATGGAGGACGACCGGACTGGGAATTCGAAGAAGTTGACGAGGAAGCTGACGAAGAATTGGCACCGTGGGATGACGAGGACGATGAGCCACCGTCACTCCTGGAGCAGTTCCGCAACTTTCTGGCGGAACTGCTGGCCCATTACCCCCTGCTGTTCTGGAGTGGCGTCTGGACAGTGATTCTACTCGTTGCAGGATTAGCTGTGACGGGTTTGATGAACCCCAAGTTATCCAAACAGGATGACCGACCCAATAATCCCGCCAATGTTTCGATGGTGACGGGTAGACCTGACCAGGAGGGATTTCCGCTGTGGATGGTGGGGGCGATCGCCCTCAGTTGTGCCGCCGGAACCATGCTGATCTCCAATCGCCTGAAGCACGCTCAGCGACTGGAAGATCTTCCCGAACCGCTCGACCTGGATGAAATTTACAGTGATTCCCAGCCCCAACTCTCGGCTCCTCCCCTCCCGCGCGCGCTCCTGAAGGCCAGTGAAACAACGACAGAAGTTTTAGAAACTGCTTCCCTTAAGCGATTCATCGAACCTCCAGCAGAACCTCCAACCCCTGTCCCAAGGGAGGAACCTCAAGTAACGATCGTGCCAACATGGGAGCGGACTCCCCTCGACTATCGCGCCCCCGGACTGGCAGAAATTCTGGAAATTCGACAGCGGCGATCGAATAAACGACCGGGGAAGAAGGGGTCTTAAGGATCACGAATTAAATAAAACCAAATATTTTTTTGAGAGAAGCGCGGCTTCGCCGTGCTTCTCTCAAAAAAATATTCCAGGTTAATTTATCCACGATCCTAAAGCAGTGGCGCAGTGCTTTTCACTGCGCCACTGCTCAACGTGAGCTAGGATTCCTGGCTCAAAATCTTTTCCCTGGAATCTCCCCAATAGGCGCTGTAGGTCCACACCTCGTTATTGCCTTCCACCTCCATTGACCAGCGGTAGATTGCAGATTTTGGATCAACACCGATCTCCAGCAGCTTTGCCCCCATGTAATACTCCATCTGATTCTTGGTCATCTCTTTGGAGTTGGGAGAGCGAAATTTTTCAATCTTACGAGTCAGGTGAGCCTGAGTGTGTCTTGCCATAGCGTCAGTGGGAGGGAGAGTAAGCAGGTGGGAGCAAGAAAGGGCAGGGGGAGCGAAAGTAGAATCGCATCATCGCATCAGCTTGTCCTCCAACCCTCCCATCATCTCGTCAACCACTATTGATTAATCAAAATCTGCCATTCAAGCAACGTACTGTTCCAAAAGGGCAACGCAGTCTTGCCAACCACGTAAGGCCCCCAATAACGGCGCGAGCCATCCTGGGCAAATGCGACCAGAATATCACCTGGCTGCACCTGGAGACTACCCTCAGGAAGAGAGAGGAATAACCCGGTTTCTCCTCCTTCTTGGGGAGCGAAATCCCAGTGAGCGGGTTCGCTATAGAAAGATTTGTCGTTGGAGGCAACTTGCCGCAGGAGCGCGACACGCAGCGGGAAATCGGTCTGATTGCCAATTCGCAACTTGCCTTGACGGGCAATTTCTTGAGAGTTGTCGGGCTGCCTAACCGCCGCGACAGCATCAGAAGTGGCCACGCTGAGGGAGCGAGTTGCCGTTGCCGTGGAGGTTGTCGTCTCCTGGGTAGCGTTTGAGACGAGATTGGTTGCTTCCGTAGGGGGCGTATTGCTTGCAGGCTGAGCCTTTTCAGTGACGGAAGCGCTCGAAGGGGGGGCAACCTGAATCGAAATTTCAAACTGATTGAACACCCAGATCACCAGTCCAAACAGGGCGATCGCGATCAATGTTGGATACACCCAACCCTGTCTCAACAGCATCCGCATATCCATTGCTCTGCCCCCTGCATGCCACTCCTCTAATCTAGCGTCCGTTTTTCCTTCCTGCCTGAACCCGATAGAGACAGCGCTTTGCGCTGGGATAGAACTAAAGGTTTTGTTGAGAGCCACACGGAGCACAGCTCTCAACAAAACCTTCGTCCCTCAGGTGCTTGAAAAGCCCTGTAGCGATTCTTTTCAGAATGCAAACGGGGTGCAGGGATTCCACCCCTGCATGGGAGTGGTGCCCCCACATCCCCTGTTCAAAACCTGTTTGTGGCAGCTACTAAGTAAGTGGGCGCGATTAAGCTTTTGGGGTTGCAAGCTTAATCGCGCCTAACTACTTACTGGAGTTTTGACTAAATCGCGCCGTTTTTTCTGAAACGCTGGCTCTGCCAGCGTTTCAGAAAAAACGGCGCTAAAATTAAGTTCGCCGCGAAAAACTTTCTGCGAGAGCTTTTCGCGGCGTTATAGAGAAAATAGTCAAAAGTCCAGTACTTAGCAATCCTCAATGTTTTGTGAGAAGGAGTACAGCTCTCACGAAAAAAACTGCACTGAAACAGATTGAGAACTGCTATACAATCAGTTCGCTTGACAAACTGCCAGACATTAAGGGGAGGAACGGTTGTGCAAAATACGCGCCTGAGCCGATTAGTAGACAGCTCAATCGATCGCTTTGCTGGCTGGCTACAAAACCCCTGGCGCAGGATCTCCCTGGTTATTCTGAGTTTGCTCTTTGGAAACTTTCTGGCCACCGCAATTTCCACAACGGCTGGACAAACTGCTGAGTTAGACGTGCTGGCGAGTGTAATTCTGGTCATTGCCACAGAACTGGCGAGCTGGTTGTACTACCGACGCTGGCGACGACAGCCTCGGGTGGAGGAGACACGGGTGCGATTGCTCGTCGTGGAGCTTTTGAATGGAACGAAGGTAGGGTTGATTTATGGGTTGGTTTTGGAGGCGTTTAAGTTAGGGAGTTAGGCAAGGGTGGATGGGTGGATGGGTGGATGGGTGGAACGTCTGGATGGGTGGATGGGTCGGCAGGGGCGAAACGGTCGTTCGCCCCATGGGTTAATGGCGTAGGAGCGTGGCATTTGGCAGATCAGTCATCTTCAGTCATCTCTGAGGGTAAACCGTCAGGGCCGAATGCTGCGCCCTTACAGGCAGGCCACAGTCGAGAAATGTCAGGGCCGAATGCCGCGTTCGGGTAGCGGAAGAAGGGGCAGGGGTGATGGAAGGGGTGAAAGAAATTCTTCAGCGCTGGTTGAATCAGCATCAATTGACTGCGGTGGAGGGTGCCCAGTTGAAAGCGCTGGTGGCGCAAAACCAGATTGGGGGGGAATTGAGGATTGAGGGAGGTGTCCTCGACAGTGAGTGTTGTAGGCAACTCAGCGAGTCGGTGCTGAGGGAGCGACTGGAATGGCTGGAGCGATCGCTTCCGGTGTTGCAGCAGTGCTGTCAGCAGGTGCTGGAATGGGATGCGGTGCCGCTGGCGCTGGTGTGGAATTTGTGGCTGCCGCTGGCCATTCATCTGGCAGAACGTCGAACCGCGTTGGGGCGACCACTGGTGCAGGGCATTTTGGGGGGTCAGGGGACGGGGAAATCGACGCTGGCGTTAGTTCTGAGTCAAATTCTGCAGTGTCGCGGGTGGCGCGTTTGTCGGCTGTCGCTGGATGACCTGTACAAAACCTATGAGGAGCGGTTAGACCTACAGCGTTTCGATCCCCGGTTGCGCTGGCGGGGACCGCCGGGAACCCATGATGTGGAACTGGGGTTAGAGGTGTTAAGGACGCTGAAGCAGAAGGGGAGATCCCATCCAGTGGAGATTCCACGATTCGACAAGTCACTGCACAATGGGGCGGGCGATCGCACCACCCCTGAAATCGTCAGCAGCATCGACATTGTTTTCTTTGAAGGTTGGTTCGTCGGTGCGCGGCCCGTTGACCCGGCAGTATTTGCCACAGCTCCACCCCCAATTCTCACTGATGCCGATCGCCAGTTTGCCCGCGACTGCAACGACCGACTGCACGCCTATTTACCCCTGTGGGATCTGTTAGACGGCTTGATTGTGCTGCGCCCCACCGATTACCATCTCAGCCAGCAGTGGCGTCGAGAGGCAGAACAGCGCATGGTTGCAGGTGGACGTGCCGGCATGAGCGCCGCTGAGATCAACGAGTTTGTGGAATATTTCTGGCGATCGCTCCACCCTGATCTGTTTATTACACCACTCTGTAGCGATCCCACCCACGTTGACCTTGTAGTCGAGATTGACGCCAATCACACCCCCGCAGGCATCTACCAACCGGGTCAACATCTCAAGTGCCTATTCGAATAACGAAAACCCAAATTTTGGCAGGCGCAACGCTGTGGCGTTGCGCCTGCCAAAATTTGGGTTTTCGGATAGGCTCGGCACTGCTGATTGGGAGGATGAATTTTTGTAGAGAGCCGCGCTTAGCGCGGCTCTCTACAAAAATTCATCCCTGAATTAAGCAACGCCTGGATAGGCTCTTACTCAATCCCTATTCAAAATACTTCGCCAGCGCTGACCCTGTATCTCCCGTCACGACCCAGAGAACTGCCCTCGCTCCATCTCGCAGTGCTTTCGCAAGGGATTCAGAGGATTGCTCAGACGGCACTTCTACAGTCTTGAAATCGATGCCGCGACTACCCAGCACAATCTCACCAATAACCCAGGCTCGGCGCATATGGTAGTCCGATGTGATCACGTAGACGCTGGCGATGCCCTGCGCCTTGAAGTCGTCCACCAGGGTCGTAAAGTTCGTAACAGTATCAACGGCCTGATAGTCCCGATGCACACGACTGGGATCAATTCCAGCCTCAGCAAAGACCCACTCGCTGTACTCAGGGTTGCTGCCAGAGGATACCCATACAGGTAAGTCAGGATGCTCTTGAGCAAACTGCGCTGCAAATTTCTCCCGCTCCTTTGCTCCGCCCAGAACCAGGACAGCTTGAGGGGAACGGGTCAATTCACGGACCTCCTTAAAAGCAATTCCTAGAACCAGCAGCAGAGCTAGCGATCGCCACAGGGGGAAACGTCGTTTTTGGCGGGTTTGTTTGCGGACAGAAACAGATTCAGCAGAGTAGGTTGGACGCGATCGCATACGTTCAAATCAACAGAGAAAGGTGTGCCTGCGACAAACCGGAGATAACAAGCCTGAAGAGCCAGCAGGACAGCCTACTCTTCCCACAAATTCTTTACAACTTTACAATAAACCACCCGCTACAACCGCCAAAGGGCAGATTTTTTTGGGTTTGTAAAAGACTCACCCAAAACCTATCCGAAAACCCAAATTCTGGCAGGCGCAACGCCACAGCGTTGCGCCTGCCAGAATTTGGGTTTTCAGTTTGCGAATAGACACCTATTGTAGGGTGCTGTCGGACGCAGCGGAGGTGCACCTCCATCAAACGAGTGTTCCACTGCCTGAAATCCTGGAGTTTTGACTATATTTTCCTACAATGCTGCGAAACGCTCCCATAGCGAGCATTTCGCAGCATATTTAGTTTTTGCGCCGATTTTTCCTGAAAAGCTGACGACATCAGCTTTTCAGGAAAAATCGGCACGATTTAGTCAAAAGTCCAGTAATCTGTCAACACTCCAGTAAATCGTGGAGAGCGCTCTTTATCTCCTCTGTTGTTGTCGTTGCTGTCCCAAACTGTCTGACTACAATACTGGCGGCTAAATTTCCTAAAATCATCGCCTCCCAGGGAGTTGCACCGACCGTCAGAGCCAGCGTCAGCGTTGTTGCCACGGTGTCACCTGCTCCCGTCACATCAAACACCTTGGTGCGGTTAAACGCGGGAATGGTTTGAACGGTGCCGCCGCGATCGAACAGGGTCATTCCCTCCTCACCGCGAGTAATCAGAACATCTTGAGCCTGCGTGATGTTCAACCAATCCTGGCCTGCACGATGCAGCGTTTCTGAATTGGGAATGTCGTATCCAACTGCTTGCTCGGCCTCCGGCAGATTGGGAGTAAACAGCATCGCTCCCTTAAACAAACCTGGATGCTGTTGCGTATCGATAATCGTGCGGGGATGCTGTAGCACCGCTTCAATCACAGGCCGGGTCAGCGTACCATCCCCATAGTCCGAGCAGATAATGGCGTCCACTGAGTCTAACTGCTGACGAATATAGTCGGCCAACTGGAGCTGTAAATCCAGGTCGGGCAGTTCATCGGACTTACGGTCAACCCGCACTATCTGCTGCGTGACCGACTGGCGAGAATGACCGGAAATGCGGGTTTTTGTTACCGTAGGGCGATCGCCATCCACCAGAATACCTGCCGTATCAATCCCCTCATCCTCAAAAATTTGCCGCAGGACTTTCCCCTGCTGATCTTTGCCCACCAGCCCCACCGCCTTCACCTGTGCTCCCAGACGGGCCAGATTGTAGACTGCGTTTGCGCCACCCCCGGGCGTCTGCCGGGTTGATTCATGCCGCAAAATCAGCACAGGTGCTTCTCGCGATACGCGCTCCACCTGCCCCGTCAGAAACTCATCCACAGTCAAATCGCCCACCACCAGAACCCGCGACTCCTGGAACCGATCGAGGAAGCCAACCAGTTTGGGGGCGATCACCCGCAGTTGTTCAGCAAAATCAGTATTCAGCATGAAATCCAGCGTATCAACTGGCTGGGGGGACTGGCTCTACCGCAGGGCAGTTTTCTGGCGGTGCAAATTTAATGTTCACCTGGTAGACGCGCTTGTGTCCGGGGCGTTCATACTCAAGGTTTTGGGCGATCGCCAGCGCCTCCTGATTGAGAATCTCATATCCCGCGCTTTGCAGCAGCACGGGGGCCGGGGCAGTCTCCACCTTGCCGTCAGGCCCCACAAAGACGCCCACGGTTGCGCCACCGCTGAGACCCAGGGTGCAGGCCAATCCAGCGGTAGGCTGGTCCAGCGTGATGGATTTGATGTAGTCCTGTTCTTGTTTGCCCTCAGGAATTGACCCGATCCAGCGCTGTGCCTGTCCGACCCAGTCTCCCATTGCTGCAGCGACTTCCTGCGGACGAGTCCCGACAGCGTTGGGCAGGTAGAGCGAGCGATCGCCTTCCGGCAGACTGGCCAGAATCTCCTCGCGGGTTGCAGGCGTGGCAGCAGGAGTAGGGGTGGTAGCGGCCACCTGATCGGGTGAAGCCGAAGCAGCAGGGGTTGGGGCTGACGATTCTCCTGTCTCAGACACTTCAGGGGAAGTAGCGTCGGGTTTCGCCTCCGGTTTATTCAATTCAGGGGAAGCTGCTTCGGGAGACGGCGATGACCGCACGGGAGCCGGAGGAGGAGGGGTTACAGGCCGACGAGCGATCGGTGTCGGGGAAGCAGGGGGGGCAGGAGGTGTGTCGCCAAAGATGGGGAAATTCGGAAAGATAGGGAAATTGGGGAATGGCGTATTGGGTGGGGGGGGCGGCAACGTCTGCTCGAAGAAAGGCGCACCCGGAACGGGCAGAGCAGAAGACTGTCCTGGAAGCGGGGTAAGGCTGAAGTTGGGACTGCTGAAAGGATCGTTGGAGTTAGAGGGAGCCGGAACCAGGGGCGGCAGAACGGTATTGGGCAGTTCAAATTCGGGGACACGGGCCTGTTCTTCCGGCGTCAGCTCCACCAAATTCACGGGGCGTTGAATATTGGCCTCGGTTTCTTGAGCGGGAGACGGTAGCAGGGGAACCACGATCCAGATCAGACCGTGTAGCCCAACTGAGGCGATCGCTGCCCACCAGATAGGCTCTTTTAATCCCTGCCGCACTACATCCGCAACCGTTTTCACCTGGAACATCTCAACCATATCAAACACCCGCTCCCAACTTTACGAACGTCTCAGTCCTCACTCACTTCACCTATCGTAACCGTCAGTGTGGCCAGAACTGTTGCAAAACTTTTCAAACCCGCCTTTGTGATTGAACACTCTCCAGGTTAACCTGCGGTAATCAAAGCACCGCTCGGAAAGGGCAGCAGTTTCCAGCCAGTCCCCACCCTGAGAAGCTTGAATTCAATCCCCGTGGGGCGGGTATGTTACCCGCCCGGACGGGCAAGATGCCTATCCCAAGGAAATTCAAGGTTATTCAGCGCTCATCCTGAGGGAGAGTTTGTTGCGCCTGCACAATCAGGAGCGAGAAGTAGGGGAGTCGGAGGTAGGGGCGATCGCTCAGATCCCGGTAAACTACCTGATTGGGCAACGTTGCCCGCTCCACCACAAAACTCTGCTTCAACAACCCATGCCGCTCCAGCACAGCCCATACCTGTTCGTAAACCGAACTCACTTTCATTAAAACAACCACATCTGCCACCATCAGGGCAGTTTCCAAATCTGCAACCGAATAGAGGGCTGGGAGCACCATGAGCCGCTGCGCCTGCACCGTCAGGGGAATACCCAATACTGCCGCTGCCGCCATTGGAGACGAGATGCCGGGAACCGTCTCAACAATCACATCAGGATGTGCCTGCTGGAGCGCCTGGGACAGATAGGTAAAGGTGCTGTAGAAGCTGACATCCCCTTCAGACACAAACACCACGTCCTGCCCCTGCCGCAAATAGTCCCAGACTGACTCTGCGGCGGCCCGCCATGCCTGTTCCAGCACGGCCTCATCCTGAACGTAGGGAAAAGACAGCGCCAGATGCACCTGATCAGCTCGTAACCAGTCTTCCACAATCTGCTCAGCTACCCCTGGGTTCCCGTGCAGTCCCATGGGAAACGCCACCACTGGGGCAGACTTTAACAATTTCCAGCCCTTCAGGGTAATTAACTCAGGGTCGCCGGGACCGGCACCGACGCCGTAGAGAATTCCAGGAGCGATCTTCGACATAAAAAAAAAACCGATTGACTGACAAAACCTTGCTTGGTACCCCAGAGGAGCGTCAGTCAATCAGCACAATCATCACGCGAACTAGGCAACCCGACAAACGCTAAATAATTTAGACAAGTTTGATCATGATTACCTATGCAATAAATCTATCGTTACCCCAGCAAAATTGAAATCGAGATCTAACGGAAAGTTGTTAAGAGATCGTAAAAAATTGCTACTGAACTTTACCTGGTGCAACGTCTCCACTCATCCTATCTGCTCCAGACCGCATCACCTTCCGTTGAAACGACTTCCTACGGTAGAATACGGCTTCGAGCCGCACGGCTGTTCGGTTGAGGCGTGATGATCTTGAACCACAGGGGCCTTTATTTGTAATGGTTGAGACTTTGACCACGTATCCCTACCCATCGGGACGACGAGTGGTGATGGGGCGGCGCTGTGCGATGGCCACCAGCCAGCCACTGGCCACCCTGGCCGGAATGGAAATGATCTGGGCCGGAGGAAATGCGGTTGATGCGGCGGTCGCAATGGCGATCGCCCTCACAGTAGTGGAACCCACCTCTAACGGCATTGGCTCCGATGCCTTCGCCCTGGTATGGGACGGTCAGCTCCACGGTTTGAACGCCTCCGGCAGAAGCGCCGCCAGTCTCCATCCCCAATTATTCGAGGGACTGAGTGCCGTTCCTCCGCTGAGCTGGTTGGCGGTGACGGTTCCCGGTGCAGTGTCTGGTTGGCGCAGCTTATCAGACAAGTGGGGCAAGCTGCCGTTTGAGCAACTGTTTACCCCCGCGATTCGCTATGCCGAGGAGGGCTTTCCCGTTTCCCCCGAAACTGCCCGCGCCTGGAAGCGATCAGAGCAGTTCTTTCTGCCCCTGACGGCACCAGAGTTTCAGCCAATGAAGTCGGTGTTCTTTGCGGGCGATCGCGCCCCCAAAGCCGGAGAAATCTGGAGCAGTCCCGCCCATGCCCAAACCTTGAGGGCGATCGCCCAGAGCGGTGGCGAGAGCTTCTACCGGGGCGAACTGGCCGAGAAGATTGCCGCCTTCGCCGCCAGCACCGGAGGCTACCTCACCCAGAGCGATCTGGCGGACCACCAGCCGGAGTGGGTCACTCCCATCTCGACAACCTACCGGGATGTCACCCTCTGGGAAATTCCCCCCAACGGTCAAGGGGTTGCCGCCCTGATAGCGCTGAATATTCTGGAGGGCTTTGACCTCAGCCGCTATCCTCGCGATTCTGTAGACAGCTTCCATCTGCAAATTGAAGCGATGAAGCTGGCCTTTGCCGATGCCTACCGCTATGTGGCTGACCCCCGCCACATGGATGTTGCGGTGGCACATTTGCTGGATAAGGGCTACGCAGGCGATCGCCGTTCCCTCATCTCTGACCGGGCCATTCCCCTGGCCAATCCAGGGCTTCCCAAAGGGGGCACCGTCTATCTCTGTGCAGCGGATCAGGACTTGATGGTGTCCTTCATTCAATCCAACTATGAAGGCTTCGGCAGCGGCATCCTTGTCCCCGGCACTGGAATCGCCCTGCACAACCGGGGCAACGGCTTCGTCGTAGACCCTGCCCACCCCAACTGCGTCGCCCCCAGCAAGCGCCCGTTCCACACCATCATCCCGGCTTTCCTGACGCGCAACGGCCAGCCTCTCGGCCCCTTCGGTGTGATGGGTGCCCCCATGCAACCCCAGGGTCACATCCAGGTGGTCGTCAATATGACCGACTACGGCATGAACCCCCAGGCTGCCCTGGATGCCCCCCGCTGGCGCTTTCTGGAAGGGAACTCTGTTCTGCTGGAACAGGCTGTCCCCCGGCACGTTGCCAGTGGGTTGGGCGATCGTGGTCACGCCGTTCAGGTCAGCCCAGAGGTCGGATTGTTTGGCAAAGGTCAGGCCGTCCTGCGCTACGAAGAGGCTCTGGTCGCGGCATCGGAACCGAGGGCAGATGGGATTGCGATCGCGATGTGATCGCCCATAGCGCATTCGACTGGGACGCCCCCCTTACCCCCAGACACTCCTTGCCCCCTCAAGGGGGTTCTGGGGGGAACCGAGCCGGAAAGTTCTTTAGAATGAGTGCTTTTGGAGAGCGATCGGGCTTTTCTGAAGGTTAGGTACAGCGGAAGCAATCTTTAAAAGTCCCCCAGATTTCCCCCTCAAGGGGGCAGGGGGGTGTTTGGGGGATTTAGCGATTATCTTGCTTGTCAACCCCCTGTTGCCGCAGCCTCACCTCGTTTCCAGGCAGAGCCTGGAAACGGGATTCTGGAGGCTCTGCCTCCTGCTTAACGATGGAGGCAGAGCCTCCGGTTTGCATTCCACGCCGGAGGCATGGAACGAGGACGGCACCGTTTCGGAGGAACGCGCTCAAAGTCCCCCAGAATTGGGAGATTTAAGGGGGCGCAGAAGACCCATACGAAGTCAGAATCCATTTGCTTGTAGACGAGTAGCTTCACAAGGGGGACTTTGAGGCGTGCGAACGCATCCATTTAAAATCCCCGTAGTGGTAGAGTTTTCCTCTATAAGCTGAACCTATGATCATGGCATGATTTCCCAAACTCAACTGCCACCGATTCTTGAAGAAGCTTTTGCAAAGGATGCACCGGAGTATTTGTTCTCTGCGGTGATCGCGGCGATGGGCCAAGTGCTGGAATGTGATCGCTGTTTTCTCCACGTCCGTCATCCAGCTACCCGAATGCACCGTCACTTCTGCTGGCGGCGCAGGCCCGATATTCCCGACACCACCCACGATTGGGAACGAGAGCAACCGTGGGAACAGGAAGATCCGATGTTTGCTGCGGCCCTTCGGTGTGCGTCTCCCATTTATGTCGAGGATATCGAAACGGCCAGTTCTGAGGTACTGAATCGTAAGTTTGAGCATCAGTTGGGCCATCGGGCGCTGGTTCACGCCCACGTTTGCGATCAGGGTAACCTTTGGGGAATTTTGCAGCCTGCGGTATTTGGGGAAATTCGGCGTTGGAGTGAGGGCGATCGCACGGTGATTGAGGGGGCGATCGAGCGCTTGAGGCCACTGTTGGTGGGTTATGTTCAGCAAGTGTGGGATGCACCACGCGCCTGACATTTGCAATTTGGTGAGCGAGCTTAGGTCATACGAACCTGGCTATGAAGTAGCGGTTTAGTTTTGTTGAGATGCCCGCTGCGCGGGCGTCTCAACAAAACTAAACCGCCTCTAGAACCGACGGAGCCGGTATCACAGGGTGGATGCCTGAAGTGCCCAAAGAATAATTGCTGAACATCCGATGAAGACCCCTGCCATCATTTCCTTATTCATGGGCCTCGCGCTGCTTTCGGGCTGCGATCGCGCCCCACAAGTGACCATCGTTAACCAATCCAACGCTGAGCTAACCAATGTGGTGGTCTCTGGAACAGGGTTTTCGGAGGCGATCGCCCCTATTCCCGCCGGATCGGAGCGCCAAATCGCTGTCCGTCCTCAAGGTGAGTCTGGCCTGAAGCTGGACTTTGTTGCCAATAGCAGGCAGTTTTCGTCACCTCCGCAGGGGTACTTTGAGAACAATCCCAGTTATAAGGTGACTGCGACGGTTGCGCCGGATTTCACGGTTGAGGTGGATAGTCGGTTGAAGTGAACCAATACGGGATTTCGCCTTCTCCTGAGCAAACGCTGGAGGAGCTTCAACAGGAAGTCACGCAGGCAAGGCGGGCATTAGAACGACGTAGATAGGGCGAGGATTAGGCGATCGCGCTTGAAGGCTGTCCCTCTGGAGGCGATCAATCGTCCGCAAATGAATCGCGGACTACTGGGTGAAGTCCATTGAAATGGACTGGAAGTCGCACCCAGTCCTCTTGAGAGGACTTTCTCGACTAGCCCACAATTCATTCACGGGCGAGCTGATGACGAAGCGAGTAGCAAACCTCAGCAGAATTTCTCGCTTTCCGATAATTTTTGTGCTAGAGCTGTATCAAACCCCAGCCCAATTGCCATCTGCCCCTATTCCCTATGAAGGCCAGCGAAGTTCTAAGACGCTACAAAGCCGGAGAACGCGACTTTCGCGGTGTGAACCTTCGGGGGCAGTCGTTTAAGGGGCAAGACCTCTCTGCTGCTGACTTCAGTGGGGCAGATATTCGAGGTGCAAATTTCAAAAATTCCACCTTAATAAATACAAATTTAACATCAGTAAAAGCTGGCATACAAAAACGCTGGCTTATTTTTCAAACTACTTTGTCTTTCCTGATTTCAGTTGTTTTGGCATTCACCTCGGTCACTATTGTTGGAACCTCGGTTTTTGGCTTCCTGCCAAAAGTAGGCACTGAACCAATCCTTTCGCCTGCTAATTTGGTCATAGCTTTTCTATTTGTAACAGTGTTAATTGTGATTGTTTTGTACGGATTAACCGCAAAAACCATTGGAATTACTGCGATTATTATCGGCTGTACAATTCTAATTTCGATGACTTCTATTGTTGTGGCTAACACCAAAATTCTTCCACCTTCAGCCAGTCTTGCAACCTCTTTTATTATTGCTAGTGCAGTGAGTGGTGGTGTTATCGTCGCTATTCCTGTAACTACCGTTATTGCCGTAAGCGTAGTCATTTCTAGTGGAATGAGTGGCGGCATTGTTGTCGCAAGTATTGGGGTACTGGGTATGCTTGTTGGGGCATATTTGGCAGTAACTAGTAATGTGTACTATACGATTGCGGTAAATGCTGGAGGTAAATTTGCTATGTCTGTTGCTGGGGGTATTACAGCAGACAGCTCGTATCTTGCTGCTCTTCCAATAATTATTCTCCTCTTCTATGGCAGTCTAATAACGTGGCGAACTATTCGCCAAGATCAAGGTTTTTCTTCTATTCATTCCCTCGGGATCACTTTTAGTTGTCTTGGTGGCACAACCTTTCAAAATTCTGTTTTGCATAAAACCATCTTTTCTAAAGCGTTGCTTAATAATACTAGTTTTCGTGGAGCAAAACTATTTCAAACTGATTTTTATCATTCTCAAAATCTAAATAGAGCATCATTTAGTAGGAATTGTTGCCTCTTCTATCCCAGTGTTTGCCGTCTAGCTGTTACGAAGAATGGTTATAGACAAGTATTTGATTCTCACTGGCTATGGGAGATTGATTTACGAAGAGCTAACCTCGTTGAATCAAGTCTAGCAAGGACGGATTTTCGGGGAGCAATGTTACAAAGCGCAGACTTGAGCGGTGCTAATTTGCTCCTTGCTGATCTAAGTTCTGCTAACCTTCGAAATGCCAACATGAGTAAGGCATTTTTGAAGCAAGCTCATTTGGAAGGAGCCGACCTCACCAAAGCACACTTGACCGGAGCCTGCTTAGAAGCCTGGAATATTGACAGCCAAACTGTTTTGGATCAAGTCGATTGCCAGTATGTCTATCTCCTTTGCAACTACCAGGAGCGCCGCCCCAGCAGTGGCAAATTTGCCCCTGGAGAGTTCACCAAACTGTTTCAAGAAGTTCTCAGTACCGTCGATCTGATCTTCCGCAACGGTGTTGATTGGAAAGCTTTTGTCACCGCCTTTCAGCAGGTGCAGGTGCAGAACGATGACACGCAGTTAGAGGTTCAGAGTATTGAGAACAAGGGGGATGGTGTTGTAGTGGTGCGAGTTTCTACATCACCCAATGCCAATAAAGAGAAGATTCACAGTGAGTTTAATCAACTGTATGAGTTGGCGCTCCAGGCATTAGAGGCTCAATACCGGGAAAAACTGCAAGCCAAAGAGAGTGAGATTGCCATCTACCGAGAACAAAATGCTAATTTGTGGGTCATGATCAATTCTCAGACAAAACCGACAATCATCGTCCAAGCGATCGCACAGGCAAAAGCCATGAACGACAGTACAGACCAGAGCCAGAACTTCAACGTGGGCGGCAATTTCAACATCAACGCCACCAACTCAGTGGTCAACCTGCGCGACATCAGCGGCAACGTCACCAACACCATCAATCAACTGCCCGACCAATCGGATTCAGATCAGCCCAATTTCAAAGAACTCCTGGGTCAACTGAAAGCGGCGATCGAGAGCGATCGTCTTCTACCCGACACCGATAAAGCCGATCTGCTCGAACAGGTGGGTCACCTGGCGGAAGCCAAGCAAACAGAGGAGTCTGCCAAAAAAGAAGGAATGGTGCGCAAAGCCAAGAAGATGTTTGACGCCACCTTGCAAAGTCTGCCAGCGACCGCGCAGATTGTTGAAGCGAGTGCGAAACTGCTGCCCCTGATTTTCAAGGTGCTGGGTTTACCTGTTTAGAAAACTCGCCTCAAGACCATTGACAACAGCATTCCATCAAGCCATCGCAAATCCTAACAACCCTCGCTTATACGCTGGCTGCAACCCCAGCACGATATCTTCACGGGCAACCCCAGCCTCCATTAATACCTGGGCAATGTCTTCGTCCGTCATGTTCTGCTGAATCCACACCTTCCCGGCCTTGATATCCAGGTGCATCACGATGTGGTAAACGCGCTGTGAGCCGTTCCAACCGACGCGCATCCACTGGTAATGGTCCCGATGGGTATCCATCAAAAGCTGGCTTTCCACGCCTTCTTTAACAGGCCCCTGAGATACCCAGCTTTCCAGCATTTCCTGAATGCAACGACGATAGTTTGTTACCTTATCCATTCCAGAATCTCCTCTATAACGGGGTCATAGATGACCAGTTTCAGTGGATAGCGTCTCAAGACAGTCTGAGCGAAACGAGTCTGAAAAAAGGTGGTATAAGCATCCGATGGCACGGCTAAATACAGCGCTCGATCAGGTTCATTCTCCTCAAGCATAATCTGATAGTCCAGGCATTGCCCCAAAGCCATATGGAACTCATTAACCGTCGAGTCACCTGCAAAGCTTTTAACTTCAACTGCAATTTTCTCGCCGTTGCGCTCTGCACCAATTAGACGATCCGCAGCTAGATCAATCTTGACAACCACCTCTTCAATTTCCAGCACCAGAGGATCTGCTGTAATCATCCAGCCTTCCTTTTGCAAGGCTTGCTTAACAACAGTATGAAACAGATCTCGTTTAGACATCTTAAGTCTCTACTCCTGCTGCCGGATCAATCGCTGAGGGATGTACACTTCACTCAGGCTTTTGGGCATCGCCCTGTTTATCGGCTTTAATCTCTCGCAATCGCTCCTGAATCAGGCGACGCAGCTTTTGTGACAGCGACAATTCTTCCCAGAGCGGATTCTCGGAGTAGGCCGCCTCGATCTCCTCCCGAAGTCCCTCAATATCGACAGTCACCCGATCCGCCACGTCGCCAGCCATTTCTTGAACAACTTTGCCTCTCAAGCTTATCCTCACTACTGCACAGCAATGTTAAGTGATGCAATGTGATGCACTTGTAATTTATTGCATCAATACATATAATCTGGTGCAACAGCGAGACTCCTAATATCCCCATGACTCAACCAACCATCCGAGACTGCCATCGCCCCTACCTGATCGTCGCCGACTTCCCTGGAGAGATGCCCAGAACGATCGCCCGCACCTACAATAAAATCGACGCCGAAGACAGCGTTCGCTTCCTCAAGCGCAAAACGGCCAACGGCTCATTCTTCATCGTGTTTGACCCGGAGCCGCAGAAGACCGTCAACGGGGCATAGAATTCAAGCAAAGCGAATCAAACCTCACACACCATGTCTCCATCCCTGCAAACCACCGCTCAAACCCTGGCCCCCGGCACCCTCCGCCGGATTCACCACTACGCCCTGAATGTACACGACCTGCAAGCCTCCCGCCACTTCTACGGCACTGTGCTGGGTCTGCACGAGCTGACTGGAGACGAGGTGCCATCCACCCTGAAACAACTGGTGGCCGAAGGAAAAGTCTGCAACTTTGTGATGCCGGATGGTACCGTGCTCGATCTCTTCTACGAGCCAGAGCTGTCTCCCCCCCACGCCGACCCCACCCAACAGTTCACCCGCGCCAACCATCTGGCCTTCGACATCGCGCCGGAGCTATTTGATCAGGCGGTTGCCGTCCTCCACGCGAACCAGATCCAGATCGATCATGGGCCAGTGACCCGACCGACCGGACGGGGAATCTACTGCTACGACCCGGATGGTTTTCTGATCGAGATTCGCTGTGACCCGCTATAGCAGTTTCTTTAACCTGCGGATCTGGGTGGCGCGGCTGGCCACTGTGGCGGTACCGTTCTCGATCGCCACGAAGACCCGGCCTGAGAAAAACTTACTGGTGCCCGATCGCTCGTAGGTGCGAACGCCGTCTTCCTCTGACTTCTTCTCATAGCCCAGCTGGGTCAGTGTCCCCTCCAGCTTGTTGAGGAACTTCTTCTCGCTCTCTACGGTCAGTTCCAGCTTGATCGTGCGGTTGAAGTAAGCACCCAAAACGCCGCCCAGCAGACCGCCCAGCAGACCCATTTGCTGCGGTGCCCCGGTGGAGAGGCTCTGGTCCATGCCCAGAATCGTGATCAGTGCGAATACCAGAGCGGTACTGGAGAAATAGTAGAGGAAGGTGGGAAACAGACCGGGACCAAACTGCATGGGCTTCTATCAACCGTTGAGACAGGGGAAATCGCACGCTACCAGAAGGTGGGTAACTTTTAGAGAGATGCGGTAGACCACACCTTCCACCTTAAATCAAAAGGGAATCGCATAATGGAGTTGGAACCAGTCTAGAGGATTTTTGAGG
The DNA here is from genome assembly GCA_964630955.1 of uncultured bacterium. GTDB lineage: Bacteria > Cyanobacteriota > Cyanobacteriia > Elainellales > Elainellaceae > CAZVXA01. Next base: position 45,502 of record CAZVXA010000020.1, read on the forward strand.
CTGCACGGTTGGCCTCCTGTTGCTCTGTCCTTGTTTGCTGAGAGTGGGTGTATGGCTGCTGTTGAGGGGCTGATTGGCGATCGCTACCAGATCCTGGAATCGCTGGGAAAGAAAGCAGGGAGACAGACGTTTCTGGCGCAGGATTTACAGAGCGACCAGCGGGTGGTGGTGAAGCTGCTGCGGTTTGGCGGCGACTTTGAGTGGGACGACCTGAAGTTGTTTGAGCGAGAGGCCGAGACACTGCAAGCACTCTCCCATCCAGCCATTCCCCAATACCTCGATTACTTTGAGCTGGATACCCTCGACATCAAGGGCTTTGCGCTAGTGCAGAGCTACATTCAGGCGCGATCGCTGGAGGAGCAGGTCAAAGCAGGCCGCAGTTTTAGCGAGGCAGACTTGAAGGAACTGGCGATCGCCCTGCTGGAAATTCTCGCCTACCTGCACGAACGACAACCGCCAGTGATCCACCGCGACATCAAACCCAGCAATATTTTATTGGGCGACCCTCCACAGGGCTTGCAAAGCACTCGTTTGGGGAACAGTGTCGGGCAGGTGTATCTGGTGGATTTTGGCTCAGTTCAGAATCTTGCGGCCCACGCAGGTGGCACGATTACGGTGGTGGGCACCTACGGCTATATGCCGCCAGAACAGTTTGGGGGACGGGCAATGCCTGCCTCTGACCTGTATAGTCTGGGGGCAACACTGATTTACCTGGCAACCGGACAGCATCCAGCAGATTTGCCCCAGGATGATTTGAGAATCCAGTTTGAGCAGGAGACGAACCTGAGTCCCTCCTTTACTCGATGGCTGAAGCGAATGACGGAACCCAGCCTTAGCCGCAGATTCAGGACGGCACGGGAGGCGATAGAAGGACTGGATCAGTCGTTGCAGGTGCGATCGCTCACCATCGCTGAAAAACCTGCGGGCAGCCGGATTCAACTGAAGAAGGGTACCGATACCTTCGACCTGCGATTGCCGCCGGGAGGATTAGATGGTGGCACACTGTTTCTGATTCCGTTTGCGATCGCCTGGAACTCCTTTGTCCTGTTTTGGACTGCAATGGCGGGTCAGGCGTCGATTTTCTTTGCGCTGTTCTCTCTGCCTTTCTGGACAGCGGGCATCAGCATGATTGTCAAAATTCTGGATGCCCTGTTTGAAAAAACGTATCTGTCGATTCGCTCAGACGTTCTCCAATTCAGCCACAGAACGTTGGGAATCCGCTATAAGAAGCAACTACAAATACCCATTGAGCAAATCTCCAGGCTGGTGTACAGCCGCCCCAGCTATGTCATGTATGGCAACCATGCAGCCATGGGGCAAATCACTACTGTGAAACCCCGCCTCACGCTCTGGTGCGGCACCCGTAGGGTAGAAATCGGAGGCCATCTGACCGAGCCAGAACTGGAGTGGTTGTCGCAGGAACTGAGTGAATGGTTAGGGATTGAGCGATCGATGGAGCAGAAGCTGCCGCCGCTGCCTTCGGCCTAACCGACCGTTTGAACTTTGGCGTGAGTGCTGACCCCACCGCAACCTTCCTTTTCAAGGCTACAGTGTACACACAAACTAATGCTGACTTCGTTTGAGCCTTTCCCGCCCCCTAAATTCCCCAAATTTGGGGGACTTTGAGCGCTCTGTTCCTCCGGAACAGTGCTTTAGGAACGGTTCACCCCAGAACCCCATTGAGGGGGCAGGGGGTATCTGGGGGGCCAGGGGGGCGGTTCGCGGACTCCTGGCGGGTTTCAGCAACCTATCGCGTTGTTCCCTTCAGGTGCCGCTCCAGAAAAGCGATCGTCTTTTCCCATGCGTCTTCAGCGGCTGTGGCGTTGTAGCGGGTACCGGAGGGGTTGGCAAAGGCGTGGTCTGCTCCCTCGTAGATGTGAACCTCAATGGATTTATCCACTGACTTGAGGGCCGACTCGAAGGCACGGACGGTTTCTACAGACGGCCTCTGGTCAAGTGCCCCAAAGATTCCCAGAATCGGCATTTTCAGGGGACGAAGTGTTTCTGCATCGGTGACCAGTTGGCTACCGTAGTAGATTACCGTCGCATCAATCTGGTCAGGGAGCAGCAGGGCGGTATTCAGCGACCAGGACCCGCCGAAGCACCAGCCGATCGTGCCGATTTTGGGTGCTCGTCCCGTTGTTTCCAGATAGCGATAAGCCTGACGTAGATTCTCCTGCGCTTTTTGTGGATTCTGAGCCACCGCCTGCACCAGTACCCTTGCCTGTTCGGGCGTTTGAGCCACCTGGCCGCTGTGCAAATCGACCGCCAGTGCAGTGTAGCCTTCCCCAGCTAAGCGATCGGTCATCTGACGAATATTGTCGTTGAGACCCCACCATTCATGGATTACGATTAGTCCCGGCAGGTTTGCAGGGGCATTGGCAGGACGCGACAGGTAGCCGCTGATGGGCTGTCCGTCTACGGTGGCATAAGTCACCTGCTCACCGACAACAGGGGTACGGGGGGATTGGGCGATCGCCCCCGTTGGAATCGGTCGGTCTCCGGCGTGGAGATGCATCATCTGGTCAGCGATACTTTCGGGTTGAGACGCTGAGGTGGGATGAGCGAATGCAAATCCCAGCGTCACCAAAAAACCCACGAGCACAAATACCAACAACTTCCGCATGGATTCACCTCTCAACTGACGTTAAGAAGTGTAACTCAACAACAGCGCTTGATCCGTCTTCCTGTGGAGAGTTGCTCAGCTTACAGCGCTGTTCAAGCGCTTAATACCCGGTTGTTTTTGTGGGAGCCGCGCTCCTACAAAAACGAAGCGCTGTAGGATCGTGAACAAATTAACCTGTAATTGTTTTTGAGAGAGGGGGGGGGGGGG
>CAZVXA010000021.1:0-29517 GCA_964630955.1 uncultured bacterium
CCCCCCCCCCCCCCCCCCCCGCCCCCCCCCCCCCCCCCCCCCCCCCCCCCCCCCCAAAACTGGGATACACCCAATGAATATCTCTGGTGGATGTGATCGATCGCCCCATCACTAATCCTTACATTCACTCAGAGAATTTCGTTCATCAGCATCAGGTGGTTTCAGCAATATGTTAGTCAGAGCAGGAATCATTTTGGCAACCGCGATCGCCATCGGGGTTTTAGTCATGCAGCCCACGGCAAACTGGAATGGGTGGCTGCTACTCTCAAATGGATTGTTTGCAACGGCTCTGCTGAAACTGGGGCAGGATGTCCAGAAGTACAGAAAACTGACGGATGGTCTGGGTGAACGTCCCCAGGCGGTGTTGCAGGACAGTGAGGCCCGCTTGCGATTGGCGCTCGAATCCGCCAGCATGAGCATTTGGGACTGGAAGATTGCGACCGATAAGGTGACCTGGGCCGGGAGTACGGAGCGGCTGTTTGGGCTGGAGGAAGGCCAGTTTAAAGGAACCTATGAGGCGTTTTTAGACTGTGTTCATCCAGATGACCGGGCGCAGGTGCAGCAGGTCGTCTCACAGGCGCTGGCCGAGAAACGGGGTTACCAGCAGGAATTTCGAGTTGTCTGGCCGAACGGCAGCGTTCACTGGTTGTCCACCCAGAGCAAGCTTTTTTGTGACGAGGTGGGCAACCCTACTCGTCTGATTGGCATCAATCGCAGCATTAGTGCCCAGAAGCAGGCAGAACTGGCGCTGCAAAGCTCGAATCAGCGGGCGATCGACATTCTGGAAAGTATGACTGATGCCTTCTTTACGCTCGACCAGAACTGGCAGTTCACCTACCTCAATCCCCAGGCCGAAACGTTGCTCAACCGAGCCGCCTCGGAACTCCTGGGCAAAAATGTTTGGACAGAATTCCCGGAAGCGGTCGATAGCCCCTTCTACCAGCAGTATAACCGCGCCGTTACGGAGCAGGTGGCGGTGCAGTTTGAAGCTTACTACCCTCCCTTAGAAAATTGGTTTGAAGTCCACGCTTATCCGACTCCTGCGGGACTGGGCGTGTACTTTCAAAACGTAACCGAGCGACGCCAGATTCAGGAGCGATTACAGCAGCGAGAGCGGCAGCTCCAGGCCATTCTCGACTACTCTCCTGCTGCCATCTATCTCAAAGACACCCAGGGTCGCATGTTGCTGGCCAACCGTCACTGTGAAAGCCTGCTACACCTGGCTCCAAATCAGTCTTCCCTGGGACTCAACTCCTATGAACTGTTGCCCTCAGAGGTGGCCGACCACATCTGGCAGAATGACCAGGAGGTGATCAAGACTCGCCGCATGGTGCAGTTTGAGGAAGTCCTGAGGCTTCCCGACGGCAGTGAACGCACCTATCTGTCCCTCAAGTTTCCACTCATGGATGACGAGGGGAGGGTTTATGCGATGGGGGGCGTCTCGACGGATATCAGCGATCGCAAACAGATCGAGGAATCGCTGCACCAGCAGGCCGAAGCACTGGTACAGGCCAATCTGTTCAAAGATGAATTTCTGGCGGTGATATCTCACGAACTGCGGACTCCGTTGAATGCCATCCTTGGTTGGGTCTCTCTGCTCAAGACTCGTCAGTTCGAACCAGACAAAGTAGCCGAAGCACTGGACACGATTGAACGCAACGCCAGAGCGCAAAATCAGCTGATCAGCGATCTTCTGGACATTTCTGGTTTGATGCACGGAAAAAACCGCCTCAACCTGCGCCCCTTCGATCTGGTGCCAATTCTGAATGGTGCACTGCGGACCCTGCGTCCGGCTGCTGATGCCAAACAGATTCAGATGGTGACGCAGATGGCTCCCAATGTGGGTACCATCCTGGGTGACCCGGAGCGGATGCAGCAGGTGGTGATCAATCTGCTGTCAAATGCGATCAAGTTCACCCCAAAAGGAGGCCGGGTGGAGGTGCGGTTGGGGGTTGTGGGGTTGTGGATGCAGCTTCAGGTGAAAGATTCTGGCATCGGAATTGCCCCAGAATTTCTGCCCCACGTCTTTGAGCGATTTCGACAGGCCGAACGTTCAACTACTGGCCATAAAGGAGGGTTGGGGTTGGGGCTGGCAATCGTCCGGCAACTGGTCGAAATGCACGGTGGCAGGGTGGCGGCGGCGAGTGGTGGCGAAGGGATGGGAGCGACGTTCACGGTGCAGCTTCCCCTTTCCAGGGCGACCCAACGATCGCTTCCTGAATCTTGCCCTCCGCAATCCCTGCTGCCCCAAAATGGTGCTTCTGGGGCTGCTGACGCACAGGACGGCGAGATTGAACAGGTATTGAGTGGCCTGCACATCCTGGTGGTCGATGATGAATCGGATGCCTGCGACATGATGGCGATGATGCTGGAACCCTATGGGGCAATCGTGACGACTGCCAGAAGTGCGACTGAGGCCCGGATGCAGGTTCGTCAGCGAGTTCCCGATGTCCTTGTCAGTGACATTGGGATGCCGGAGGAAAATGGGTTAATGCTGATGCGTCAGATTCGTTCGATGGACCAACAGTATGGCGGTGCCATGCCCGCGATCGCCCTCTCTGCCTATGTCCGGGAAGAAGACCAGCGGCAGGCGCTTCAGGCAGGTTTCCAGAGCCATCTCAGTAAGCCTGTAGATGAGATGGCGTTAGTCACACTGGTGGCACAGTTAACGGGGCGATCTTTCTCAGAAACGGATCAGGGCGATCGGTATGCGCTGCCGATGAATCCTGGATAGGGATGGGACAGTGCTTTACACTGACTCCACCAGCGTTTCAGGGGGAAAGTCGGCGCGATTTAGTCAAACGTCCAGTTACTTAGAAATCCACACCGCGTTTCAAGTCAATGCCCTTCTCCGCATAGTGTTTGTGGCAGAACACCTCAGAGTGGATGCTGGCCAGGTCGAAGTAGGCCGGCGGATGTTTGCAGCGCCCGGTGATAATCACCTCGGTGTCGCGCGGTTTGCGCAGAAGCGCTTCGATAATCGGCTGCTGGGGCAATAGCTCTAGATCGACGGTGGGATTTAGCTCGTCCAGAATAATCGTTTTGTAGAGGCCGGAGGCGATCGCCGCCCGCGCAATCTCCCATCCCCGTTCTGCTTCTACATAGTCCAACTCCTGCTGTTGCCCCCGCCAGACGATGGCATCGCGGCCACAGCGCTGGTGGTCCACCAGATTGGGATAGCTCTGGTGCAGGGCGGCGATCGCCGAGTCCTCTGTGTAGCCACTGCCACCCTTCAGCCACTGCATGATCAGCACCCGGTGCGACTTGTCCTGGCTGATGCCCTTGCCGATGGCCTGGAGGGCTTTGCCTAGGGCGCTGGTGGATTTGCCCTTGCCTGCACCTGTATAGATCTCAATGCCCTCCATCCCATGAGCGGCGGCGTGGGGATGGTAGTGGGGACGCATCTCCGAGTGCAGGTCGGCGATATCCAGCAGCGGTTGGGGCGCGGCGCGACCTGTGGCGATAATTTCCAGTTCTTCGGGTTTGTTCTTCAGGGTGCGGACGACTTCATCGACGGGTAACAGGCCCAAATCCAGGACGGGATTGATTTCGTCCAGCACGACGACCGAATAGAGACCAGAGGCGATCGCCCCCTTGGCCACATCCCAGCCCCGCTGCGCCTCCAGTTTGTCGTACTTAATAATTTCTTCAGCGCCGAAGAACTCTGCGCGCCCGGTGCGCACCTGATCGATCAGGTGGGGAAAGCCGCGCTGGAGTGCTTCAATCGCGGCATCCTCTGCATAGGTGCGGCCCGGTCCTTTGAGAAACCGCAGCAGTAGTACCCGCGTCGGGGCCGCATTGTTGATCCCCAGGCCAATCGAACGCAGCACAACCCCTAGAGCCGCCTGTGACTTGCCTTTGCCTGCGCCATCGTAGATGTGAATCTGCCCCACCAGACGGTCGGTGTGCATTTGTGCGGTGCGAATGCCGATGCCCGGTCGTGTCATCGTCTTTAATGAGTTCATAGGGCGATCATCCTAGCAAATGGAAGTCCTGGTGGATCAGCGGGGAGATTAAGAACAATGGCACGTCGAAAAGTATCACAGTGGAGATTCGTTCCCCATTATTCTTTGCCAGTGACGCTACGACTGGAGGCCATTTTCGGAAAAACCCGCCGCTCTTACTCTATCTCTAGCGTCATGCCCTATTATTGCCTCTAACTCCCAGTAAATCAATATGTTTAGTACTGTCATGCCGCTGCGATCGGTTGCCTTCCAGGCGTTTTGCCTGCTGGTGGCGATCGCCATTGAGTCCTGGGTGCTGTGGCGTAATCTGGGAGTGACGCCCCGACAGTCGCTTCAGTTTGCGACAACCATCAATCTGCTCTGTACAGTGGTGGGGTGGGTGGCCTTTTTTGCCGTCCAGCCGTTTCTTCCAGAACCACTTCGTCAGGAAATCCTGGGCTTTATTTTCTTCAATCAGTGGACGGCACCGATGGCCGTCTGGTTTATCCTGCTGGGGTTTATCATCTTCTTTGCCAGTTTTGCCTTGAAACTGCTGGGTCTGGACTATCTGCGCTTGCTGCTGCTCACGCCTGAGGAGTGGAAGGCCCGTCGGGAAAACATAGCCCCCAGTCGTCCACGCTTGAGCAAAGGCTCTCCCATTCGCGACAAAAAGCCCTCAACCCAGGCCAGTGCTGTGTTGATTGCCAACGCCCTCAGCTACTCAGCGATTACTGTCCTGCTGGTGCTGCGGTTCTTGCTCGCCGACCCACTGCTGGCTGTTCGCCCTGTTGCTCTTCTCCCACTCCTCCATGCAGTTCTTTGACCCGTTTAAAAACGTCTTTAACGAGATCTGGAAACAGCTCAAGCCACCCCGCGATCGCTCCTGGCAGACGCTGATTTTGCTCAGTATTTTCTCCTGGCTGATGTCGCTGCTGACGGAGACACCCCTGCTGCGGGAGGCGCTGGCGAGAATTGGCTGGGTATTTTTAACGATTGGTGTGGGGTGGGCGCTGTATGGTACACGGGTCAACATTCTGGGGTTTACAATCGCTCCCGGCCCCTGGATTACAGGCGCTCTGGCCGCAACGTTTTTATTCCAGGGGTGGACTGCGGACCCAGTGCGGGTAGCGTTGGTCAGTTGGCCCTTGATCTCGGTGGCGATCGACGCCCTGCCCAAATTTCTTCCCGGATTCATGCCCCTCCTCCCGTTACCCCAGGTACGTCAGGATTTGATCATTACGGCTCTGGTGGGGGCACTGCTGAGCTGCTGGTTTCAGTTCTACTACGTGATTAACGACTGGCTGCGCGATTATCCCAGCCTGCTGGCAGACGATTTTAGCCGCAGTGCCTTTGTGGTGCGATTTGATCAGGAACCTGTTCCGCCCAGGGGGGTACTGCTGGTGGAGCGGACAGCTCAGTTGGCGACGCAGCAGCTCCAGTTACTCTCCTGGTCTGAGGTCGAACGCTGGCTGGTGGAGGCCGACCAACGGGTCAAGCTGCTCAAGCCCAGGGTACTATTGTCGGTTCCTCAGGCCAGGGAAGATAGCCTGTGGGAGTTTCAAGGGGTGGTGACGGAACCCGATTACACCCTGAGAATTCGGACGGTCTGGCGAGGCGCATCTTCGACACCCAGTGGGTATTATGTGGAGAAAGCCTGCCGCATCACTCAGGGCAACACATCACCCGCGACAGGCCAAATTTTGCCGCAGCAGCCTGTCGATCCTGCTGCATCAGGGGCAGGGCAGATTATGCCGTTACAGCCCACCGCAGTGATTTCCTGTGGGGATACAGCGATTGTGGGGTTGCCACGAGCGCAGCGGTTGTTGGGTGAGGGGTAACGGGAGACGAGAACGTGGGTAGGCTTGGATGGGAATTGATTTTATGAGAGTAGTGTGGGCGGCGTTGCTTAATCCAGATATGATTTTTTGATTGTGTGGCGCGCGGAGCGCGCCACACAATCAAAAAATCATATTTCAAATCAGCAACGCCGTGTGGGCTGCACCCGCACTACTCTCATAAAAGTGAATACTCAAGGAAAGGAGGCTGAATACAAGGTATGACGAGAGCTGGGGTGATTGCTGCCAATGTATTTCGGGAAGTCATTCGCGATCGCGCCCTCTATCTGATTGGGGTGTTTGCGCTGGGGTTGGCCGCTGCGGCTCAACTGTTGCCCCAGGTGGCAGCAGGAACTGAAGGGAAAATGCTTCTGGATCTGGGGTTGGCAGCGATCGGGTTGCTGGGGTTAGTGCTCGCCATCTTTGTAGGGGCAACCCTGGTGAATAAGGAGATCGAGAAACGCACGGTATACGTGCTGATCGCAAAGCCCGTAAGTAAACTTGAATTTATTGTGGGCAAGCATCTGGGGCTGTCTGCGGTGCTGGCTTTGCTGCTGGCCGCGATGACACTGATCTACCTGGCGGTACTGGCTTCCCAGAAGGTGCCCATCCCCCTCGGCAGTATTCTTCTTTCAATACTGTTCAATTTTCTGGAGTTGTCGCTAATGACGGCGATCGCCCTTCTGTTTGGCGTGTTTACCAGTTCGCTGCTGGCCACGCTCATGAGTTTCGCTGTATTTCTGATGGGGCACTTCAGCCGCGACCTGGTGACGCTGGGTGGCCTCAGCAAAAATCCCGTCGTGGAACAGGTGACTCAGGTGCTCTATCTGGTACTGCCCGACCTGGCTCGATTGAACCTGAAGAATGAGGCGGTCTACGGCGCAAACTTGCTGCCTCAGCCCGTGGAACTCCTGAGCAGCGCTGTGTATGGGGTGGTGTATACAGTACTGGTGCTGGCGATCGCCTACCTGATCTTCTCCCGTCGAGAGTTCTAAGCAGGTAGACGCGATTAAACTTGAAACCCAAAAAACTGTTCCGCCCGCTGCGCGGGCGGAACAGTTTTTTGGGTTTCAAGTTTTTCCACACCCCCTGACTTAAAGCTTTTGCAAGACGACGAAGTCGTCTTGCAAAGCCCTCAACTTGCGGTTAGAGGTGCGATCGCCTCGTTCATCTCGACGAAATGCACGATGTCCTGGCGCGGATCAACGTAGGTGACTTTCACTTCAAGGCGATCGCCCGGTTCTACATCGCGGGTAAAGCGCATGGCCAGTTCTAATCCCAGATCCTCCAGGAGCAACAGGCCCAGATTTTCATGTTCCCGCAGCCAGCGCAACATCAATGCCTGCCAGATTTCGCCGGGATTCTGCCGCAGGTATTCCAGGCCCCAGTAGCGGTTGGTCTGCCGCTCCACCAGGGTGGATTCGTAGGCGGTGGCGCTCACGGTTTGCAGCAGTTCCCGCATTTGCTCCGTGTCGAAGGGGAGTGTCTCGCCCTGGAGGTGTGCCTTGATCTGGAAGTGGGCCAGCAGGTCGGTGTAGCGGCGAATGGGGGATGTGACCTGAGTATAGGTGTCGAGTCCCAGGCTGGCATGACGTAGCGGGGTGATGCCCACTTCGCTGCGGGGCATACAGCGGCGAATTGCACAGTCGCGTACCGGGCCTGCAGGCAGTAGCATCAGTTCCTGCTCTGGTGGTAGCTCTGGCTGGGGTTGTCCCCGGAAAGGCAGGGGCAGTCCGTGTTGCTGGCCGTAGCGTCCGGCGACTTCTCCCGCCAGAATCATCATCTCGGCCACCAGTTGCCGGGAGGGGGAATTGTCTAACACCTCAATGATGACTTCGTCGTCCTTCACCTTAATGGAGGACTCCGGCATATTAATGCTGATGGCTCCGCGGGATTGACGCAGCGACAGACGTTTGTTGGCCCAGCGGGCGATCCCCTCCAGTTCAGGTTCGGCTGTCACCCCAATCTCCAGCATCTCATCCACATCCTCATAGGTGAGGCGGTAGGTTGGCTTGATTTGGCTGGGATGTACTTCGTATTCCTGCACTCCTCCCTGCTCATCCAGCACGACCCCGAAGCTTAAGGCACAGCACACCTGCCCCTGTACCAGACTCATCGGCCCGGTGGCCAGTTCCGACGGGAACATGGGAATCATCCCTGTTGGCAGGTAAATTGTGGTGCAGCGGCGTCGCGCCTCCAGATCCAGACCGTCCCCTGGCACCAGCCAGCGAGTCGGGTCAGCGATGTGAATCCACAGGCGCTGCCGACTATCGGGAAGCAATTCCAGGCTGAGGCCATCGTCGATTTCACGGGTGCTTTCATCGTCAATCGTGTAGACCTTCAGCGATGTCAGATCTACACGATTGGTGGCCGAATCGGGCGGCGGAGAGATGATGCACTGCTGAGCCATTTCAAGTACTCGACTGGAGAACTGGACAGGGATCTGGCTGCGCCGCAAAAAAAGATTTTCGTGGGGACTCCAGAGCTTAATATCGACCAGCAATTGGAACGCGGCCTGCGGTGTTTCCCCACGTCCGATCGCCGAGAGCGCTTCAAGCGCAAGGGCGCGATTGGTTGCTTCTTCTCCCAGCGTAGCAAATCGCTCTAGCGCTTCCAACCGGGGCCGATCGCTGGTTTCCCAGGCCATGAGTTCACCAGCAATTGCCTGCCTTATCCGCGTCAGGAACCCCTGCCCCTCCTGCTGGCGTTGGGCCTCCATAGCTTGCTGGTGCTTGATCTCCTTTACCTGGCTGGCAGGGCGCGGTTCGTAGCGATCGCCCTTCTGCTTAAAGTAAAGCCGATCCTCCGAAAGCAGACAGTGAGCCGCATAACAAAGCAAGGCGCTCTGGTCAGAAAACAAAATCTGCGCCATGCCTGCCGGGTCTATGGATTCTCCATCTTCTACCAGTAGTTCCCAGGCGATCTCCAGACTGGAGGGATCGAGATAGGGTTGAATTTCCTGCTCAAAGGAGGAAATGTCTTTGTACTGATAAGATTGCCCTCGCACTTCGTAGAGCACATCGCGGGGGTGCAGCGTGTAGGACTGCCCCCGTGCATCAACCACCACCCACAGCTTTTTCCCCTCTGGACGGTCTACCACTGCGAGACGGCGATCGCCGTTCTGCCTGAATTCAATAAGGGTTCCCTTGTCCATGACAGACCTGTTGAGGTGCGGAGAATCGAATCAGGTGGGGCTACCCACCAGCACAAACGAAGAATAAAAATAATTGGTAGGTGCTGTCTACCCTGCCGATTGCCAATGGGAACATAGCCACAAACCCACAGGAGTCTAACACAGTCGGGGCTAAACTGGTCTACCTGTGGTGATCTGCGGTTTTATGAAAGTGAAATCTAGCCTTCTTGATTGACGAAGGGAAGCAGCGCCAGAATCCGGGCACGCTTGATGGATTGGGTCAGATCACGCTGCTGTTTGGCAGTTAGACCTGTAATTCGTCGGGGCAGGATCTTGCCCCGCTCGGTGATGTACTTCTTCAGCAGATCGACATCTTTGTAGTCAATGGGTTCCCCAGGCTTGATTGGGGAGACGCGACGACGGTAGTAGGTCATAGTCGGTTACTCAGGCTCTCGTTACGCTAACTTACTTAGTTTCTTTGTGGACGGTGTGCTTGTTGCAGTGGGTGCAGAATTTCTTCAGCTCCAGTCGGTTGGTTGTGTTCCGACGATTTTTGGTACTGGTGTAGCGAGACACTCCGGGCGATCGCTTATCCGGATTGGTGCGACACTCGGTACATTCCAGCGTAATGATGATACGAACGCCCTTAGCCATACTCTTCTCAGCCCAACTTGGCAGACGATAAACACAAATTTCTATTTTTTCATACATTGTCGAAGATCGACAACTATTTTTTTGATTTTGTTTTGGAGGGGCGATCGGTGGCAGGGTTTGCCAGCCCTTACCGCTCCATCCGATAACATCAATATTAAATCTACCCCCCCCCGCTCTCCCCGCCCCAACTCCTGATCGCCCATGCTCTCCGCCCAAGCCGCTGCATCCCTGATTCTGGATCTGGTTCAACCCCTCTGCCCCGACCAGCATACCGAACGCATCCCGCTAGAATCTGCTGTCGGCAGAATCCTTGCTTCAACCCTCTCCAGCTCGCTCGATTTCCCCCACTGGGACAACTCTGCAATGGATGGATACGCCGTCCGCCATGGCGATGTCGCCACCTGTAGCGAAGCACATCCCGCTATCCTGGAAATTGTCGAAGAGATTCCGGCGGGTCGGGTTCCTCAGAAGAGGGTCCAACCCGGACAGGCCGCTCGTATTCTTACGGGGTCAATGATGCCGGAGGGAACTGACACCATTGTGATGCAGGAAGTGACACGCCGTGAGGGAAATCAGGTCAGTATCCTGGCGGCTCCTGCCCCTGAAGCATTTGTTCGACATCGCGCTGAGTATTATCAGGCAGGTACCCCTCTGCTGCCTGCGGGAATCAGGCTTTCGGCAACAGAGATTGCTGTTCTGGCCGCAGCACAGGTTACTGCTATTCCAGTCTATCGCCGACCCAGGGTCGCGATTCTTTCGACGGGGAGTGAGCTAGTCTCACCCGACCAGCCACTCCAGCCCGGTCAGATTGTCGATTCCAATCAATATGCCCTGGCCGCACTGGTGGCCCAGTCAGGGGCAGAACCGATCCGCCTGGGCATTGTGCCCGACCAGCCAGCAGTATTAAAGGAGACGATCGCCCATGCGCTCAACAGCGCTGACCTGATTCTCTCGTCGGGAGGCGTTTCCGTTGGGGACTATGACTATGTAGAGGAAATCCTGGAATCCTTCGGTGCAACGCTCCACATTCAATCTGTTGCTGTCAAACCAGGGAAACCCCTGACAGTGGCTAGCTTCTCAGCCCCTCCAACACGTCCCATTTATTTTGGTTTGCCAGGAAACCCTGCCTCAGCGCTGGTTACCTTCTGGCGGTTCGTGCAGCCGGCCCTGCGAAAATTGTCCGGTCTGGGGGAGGGGTGGGAGCCATCGTGGGTTAAAGGGACATCGCTGGTTGAACTGCGGGGGGATAGCCGCCGAGAAACCTACGTGTGGGGAAATTTACGCCTGGTCGAAGGGGAGTACGGGTTTGTTCCCGCCAAAGGGAGCCACAGTTCAGGAAATCTAATTAATCTGGCACAGACCGATAGTCTTGCCATGATTCCGGTTGGGCGATCGCAGATACAGCCAGGGGAATCGGTACAGGTTCTCAACCTCTCTCTCTAAGTGGACTTTTGACTAAGAGCCTATCCGAAAACCCAAATTCTGGGAGGCGCGACGCTACGGCGTCGCGCCTCCCAGAATTTGGGTTTTTAGAAGGTGCCGCGCGCCGTGCCTCACTTTTCCCTCTTCAAATGAATGCCTCCGTAGAGCGAATCAATACTTACGTGGGTTTACGGGAGTATCCTCCAAAAAAATGCGGATTCGGCATATTGGCGGATTTGGGTTCCGCCATTGCTGTCCTCCCGCCCTTTCCTGGCAGCCGTTAGCCTGGACTTATACTGAAAGCAGCGATCGCCCCGCTACTTGTCGCTGTTGCCTGTTGCAGTTCTGCCTCACTGCAAGTAGGATTTTTTCTGATCCTCAGATTTTCTCTGAGATGATTGTCAGATAGTAAAAACGTCCTAATGGGATTTCTACGAAAGAGATTATCCGTTGTGTGGATGTCTTCCTCGCGCAGCGGGGGAGGCATCCACACGACGCAGGTAATTTCATGGCTAGAAATCTCCTAATCTCGCTAGCTGTTGTAAAAGAGATTTGTCGTTTTCTGGAAGTGTGGCTACAGTGTTAATCTAATCGGCAGATTACAACTAAGGTTGTACGATTTTCAGGTTTCTCTGACCAGAATCTGCAATAAGGAGTGCAACTTTTGTAAGAGAAGCTACAATCGGAGAGATCTCAGCAGAGTCCCTTACGTGCATTCACAAATCGGTGCCTCTATCAGCCGTTCCTGTGGGCCGTAGTGTACTTCTTTCGGGTTAGCGCTACACTGAATCTTTTGGTGCATGATTCCACTGGATTTGTGTATAGTTGACCAATTCAGAGTTCAATCCCTTTTCCCGTTTCAGCCAAAATTGACCTTTTTGACTTAAGGAGCATGAGGAGCGCGGCATGACCCAGGCCAATGACGTACTCGAGACCCTCGACCCGATTGAAAGTGATTTTCCCTTTTCAATCGATGATGAAGATGATGACAGTCGGGAAGATCTATTTGATGCCCAGCCTGACGATGAAGATGGCAAACCCGCGAAAGGCCGCTCCCGGCGGCGGGCACAGGCAAAAAAGAAGCATTACACGGAAGATTCTATTCGCCTCTATCTGCAAGAAATCGGTCGGATTCGCCTGCTGCGTGCGGACGAAGAAATCGAACTGGCCCGGAAGATTGCAGATCTGCTGGAGCTAGAGCGAATTCGGGAAGGGTTGGCTCAGCAGCTCGCACGGGAACCCCAGGACAAAGAATGGGCCAGCGCAGTCGATATGACTCTGCCTGCCTTCCGCCATCGTCTCCATCTGGGTCGCCGCGCTAAAGACAAGATGGTGCAGTCGAACCTGCGTCTGGTGGTGTCCATTGCCAAGAAGTACATGAACCGGGGGCTGTCGTTCCAGGACCTGATTCAGGAAGGGAGTCTGGGTCTGATCCGTGCTGCCGAGAAGTTTGACCACGAGAAGGGTTACAAGTTCTCCACTTACGCGACCTGGTGGATTCGTCAGGCAATTACCCGGGCGATCGCCGACCAATCTCGCACCATCCGTCTGCCCGTCCACCTCTACGAAACCATTTCTCGCATCAAAAAGACCACCAAGCTCCTGTCTCAGGAAATGGGCCGCAAGCCGACGGAAGAAGAAATCGCTACTCGTATGGAAATGACCATCGAGAAGCTGCGCTTCATCGCCAAGTCTGCCCAGCTCCCCATTTCGCTGGAAACCCCCATCGGTAAAGAAGAAGATTCTCGCCTGGGCGACTTCATCGAGTCCGACGGCGAGACCCCCGAAGATCAGGTGGCCAAGAACCTGCTGCGGGAAGACCTGGAGAGCGTCCTCAGCACCCTCAGCCCCCGCGAGCGCGATGTACTTCGTCTGCGCTACGGTCTGGATGACGGTCGCATGAAGACCCTGGAAGAAATTGGCCAGATTTTCAACGTTACCCGCGAGCGCATCCGCCAAATAGAGGCCAAAGCGCTGCGGAAACTGCGCCACCCCAACCGCAACAGCGTGTTGAAGGAATACATCCGCTAAGGATCACGGATTGATTAAAGCCCGGAATTTAGTTTCTGCAAGCGCGGCTTCGCTGCGCTTGCAGAAACTAAATTCCGGGTTTTTTTAAATTTCTGTTTTTAAGACCACTTTAGCAAAGCCGAAGGGCGGAACAACGTTGACGGGTTTGACTTCTTCCACGCCCACATTTAGCTCTTTGGTTTTGTGTTCCCTACTCCAGAGAAAAGCGGAGGTTAAGCAGATTCACCTGTTTGGGGATCAAACAAATGCAGCTTCTCGATCGCCAACGATAGCCACAGTTCCTCGTCCAGGGCAACGGGGCGATCGGGTTCTGTGCGCACCTGGAAGGAAATGTAATCTCCCTGGCCAACAGGCGTAACCGTGAGATAAGTCTCTGAACCGAGGGCTTCGATGCGGTTCACCCTGACGGGTAGATTTTTGGTGGCGGGGACACTGATGCTCAAGTGCTCCGGTCGAATTCCGATGGTGAGTGCTTTTCCCTGATAGTTCTTCAGGCGAGGCTCCCAGCTTTCCGGCAGGGTCATCCGAAACAGGGGGTGCACAATGACCGAGGGAGCCTGGATCTGCACCTCCAGAAAATTCATCGGAGGTGAACCGATAAACTCGGCAACAAAGCGATTAGTGGGACGGTTGTAAAGCTCCAGAGGGGTGGCGATCTGCTGGATCTGTCCGGCATTAAGGACGGCAATCCGATCGCCCATCGTCATGGCTTCGGTCTGGTCGTGGGTGACATAGATCGTGGTGGTGCCAAGTTTGCGCTGGAGACTGACAATTTGAGCACGGGTTTCGGTGCGCAGTTTGGCGTCCAGGTTGCTCAGCGGCTCATCCATCAGAAACACCTGGGGATTACGGGCCATCGCTCGCCCCAGCGCCACCCGTTGCTTCTGACCGCCAGAAAGCTGTTTCGGGAGGCGATCGAGCAGGGGTTCAATTTGCAGCATCTTGGCCACCAGGAGGACGCGCTGGGCGATCGCCCGCTCCTGCTCTGATAGGTACCGCAAGCCTTTCGGCAGGGGACGGGTTGCTCCCACCAGAAGCTTTTCTGCCCAGGTGGATTCCACTCCCCCCTCCTGTTCCCCAAACCCGGCGCGCCGCAACCCAAAGGCCAGGTTCTCGTAGACGGTCATATGGGGATAGAGGGCATAGCTCTGGAACACCATTGCGGTGTCGCGCTGTTTGGGAGGGAGCGTATTGACGAGGCGATCGCCCACAAAGATATTGCCGCCTGTAGTCTCTTCCAATCCAGCAATCAAGCGTAGCAGCGTACTTTTACCACAGCCGCTCGGCCCCACCAGCACCATAAACTCGCCGTCTTGCACGGTGAGATTAATCCGCCGCAGAACACTGACAGCTTCTGCTTCGCTCCCGTCACTCTTACCTCGGCGGGAAAAGCTTTTATAAATATTTTCTAAGACAACTTGCGCCACGATGAAATTTGCACCCAGCCAGTTCAGGATAGAGCATCCAATTACTTTACCTGAGATCTTGCACCAGAAACCAAAACCCTGATTCTGCCGCCACACTGCGGCGGCAGAATCAGGATTTTGGTTTTTCTTTCAGCAAGGTGCAAGGTCTGGCATCGCTGATTGGGAGGATGAATTAACTGGACTTTTAACTATTTTCCCCATAATGCTGCGAAACGCCCTCGCAGAGGGCGTTTCGCAGCATATTTGATTTTAGCGCTGATTTTTCCTGAAACGCTGACTACGTCAGCGTTTCAGGAAAAATCAGCGCAATTTAATCAAAAGTTTAGAATTAAGCAACGCCCAAGGTCTCAGTCACAGTAAGTCCAGGAACTTCTGGCAACCCATTGAAGAGTCAAGCAGATGCAGGCCAAAGTGCTGGGAGAGTTCCTCACAGACTTTGACACCCCGGACACTGTTGCCCCGGCTATCGAGGGGAGGAGAGAAGACGGCAATCCCAATCTGGTTGGGCACTACAGCGATAATCCCCCCACTGACGCCGCTTTTGGCAGGGATTCCAACCGTATAGGCCCACTCGCCTGCATAGTTGTACATACCGCAGGTGTACATGACGCTGAGGATGTCCCGGATATAGCGTTCATCGACGGCGCGATCGCCCGTCAGCGGATTTACTCCGTGATTGGCCAGCGTTGCTGCCATTACCGCCAGGTCGCGGCAGGACACCATCACTGAACACTGCTGAAAATACAGGTCCAGGGCTTCGTCTACGCGATGATCCACCATGCCAAAGTGTTGCATCAGGTAGGCCATTGCCTTGTTGCGCAGCCCCGTTGTCCGTTCTGACATGAAGGTGGCCATGTCAATAAACAGATCATGGCCGATGTAGCGGTGGAACATTGCCAGCAGTCGGTTCAGGCGCTCCGTGGGACCGTGGCCACCGATCAGGCTGGTGGTGGCGATCGCCCCCGCATTCACCATGGGGTTGTGGGGGCGCTTGGATGCTTCGTCCAGAACAATTGCGTTAAACGCATCTCCGGTTGGCTCAACCCCCACACGAGTCAACAGGTAATCGCGTCCGTGGTCTTCCAGGGCCAGACCGTGGACAAAGACCTTTGAGATAGATTGAATCGTGAAAAGTTGCTCCGTGTCACCCGCTTCAAAGATGCGGCCATCGGCGGTGGCAATGCAGATGCCAAACCAGTTGGAGTTCATCTTTGCCAGCTCTGGGATGTAGTCTGCAACTTTGCCTTCTGACAGCGGCTGGTACTTGATCAGCAGGTCGTTCAGAAAAGTTTGTAGCAGAGCCTCTCCAGTACTGATGCCTTCGGAGTTGCGCGAACCACTGATGGCATTGTCGATATGGGTCATTGCTATTCACTTTGCATCAGGTTGAATTGCTTGAGCAGGCGAATGTTGGAGGGGGTGAGCAACTGCTGCAACTCAGTCACCTGGTTCAGCAGGGCGATCTCGCGGGCGAACTCCTCTTGCAGAATTTGCAAATAGCGATCGCGCTGTGTTCCAGGAGCAGAGTTCTTCAGCATCCGAATACTGAGGCTGATGTTAGACATGGGGTTCCGTAGCTCTTCAACCACGTTGTTGAGAAGCTGATCTTTGGCGGTCGAAAGTTGCTGGAGTTCATTAATTTTCTGACGCAGCACTTCAATTTCCTGTTGAGCGCTCGAAAATTGTTGCAGCACTACATCACGCTTCTTTAACTGAGCCAGCACTGCTCCCAGTAGTTCTGCGCGAGTAAAGGGTTTGGTCAGGTAGTCGTAGGCACCCATTTCCATACCCTGACGAACATCAGACCGATCTGACCTGGCAGTTAAAAACATGAAGGGAATCGTCGCGGTATCAGGATGACTGACCAACTGACGCAGGACTTCAAAGCCGTCCATCTTGGGCATCAGAACATCACAGATAATCAGATCTGGCTGCAGCTCCTTCGCCAGCTCCAGTCCGATTTCCCCATGCTCTGCACCAACGGCTTCATAGCCCTCGACCTGTAACAGGTCAATCACATTGGATCGAACGGGGCGTTCGTCTTCAATGACTAATACTTTCACCATCGTTCTACTCTTCCCAGGATTGATTCAAGGGTAACGTGACTGTGAAGGTGGTTCCAACGCCAACCTGGCTATCGACACGAATGCTACCGCGATGTAGGTCAACACACCGCTTCACGATCGCCAGCCCCAGACCAGTCCCCTGAATGGTTTCAACGTTGGTAGCCCGGAAGAATGCCTCGAACAGTTGATGTAGTTCAGCTTCAGGGATACCGATTCCCTGATCCGACACTTTTAGCTCAACGTTACCCGGAAGATACGTCAGTGCCAGGTCAACATTGCCTCCTTCTGGGGAGTACTTTACGGCATTAAACAAAAGATTGCTCAGAATTTGTCGCAGCAGCTTCAAATCACACCAGACTAATTGGTTCTGACCCAGGGTCGTAAAAGTCAGACGGTGGTGTTTGCCCGCTGTGAATTGTAAATCGGTGACGGATCTCTGGCAGAAATCGGTCAGGTTAACCAATTCAGGATTGAACCGGAGCTGTCCGGCTTCTGCCTTGCCAATCAACAGCACATCTTCCAGTAATTGCGTCATATGCCTCACGGCGGTATGAATCTGCTCATAGCGCTCTTCTTTTTCCTCCGGCGTCCATTCATAGTGCTGGAGTAGCTCAGTCGAAGATTGAATGGTGGTCAGGGGAGTCCGAAACTCGTGTGACACCATTGACACAAAGCGAGATTTTAGCTCCCCCAACTCTCGCTCTTTTGCCAATGCCTTGAGCATTTCCTCCTCACTGCGCCGCAGTGAATCCACCAGTTGGCTCTGGGAGAGGGCAATTCCAACCTGATCCCCCAACTGCTGCAACAGAGCCACCTCACCGGGAGACCAGTGGCGAGGGCGATCGCACTGATGCACAATCAGCAGCCCCCACAGCGTTTCCCTCTGAATAATGGGCACCACCAGCAACGCCCGCACCCGCCACTGCGTCATCAATTCCTTCATGCAGGGCAATGTGAACTCTTTCATCACATCTGCAATGGCGCGCACCTTGCCCTGCTGTAGGTTGTCCATAGCGGGTTTCGAGCAATCCATCTCAAAGGTCATGTCATGTAAGGAATCCCATTGCTGGGTTACTGCCTCCATCACAACCCGTCCACTGTTCTCTTGAAGCTTGTAGACCAGCACCCGGTTGGCCTGGAGCAGCTTTTGCACCTCAGTCACTGTCGTATTTAGAATTTCCTCCAACTGAAGCGACTGGCGGATTTTCAGCGTGATTTCGGCAAACAGGCGCGATCGCTCCGTTTGCAGGCGCAGATTTGTTTCAATCTGCTTCCGTTCAGTAATGTCCCGACCCACTGCCTGATACTCGACAATATTGCCCCGAGGATCGAGGATGGCGCGATTGCTCCACTGCTGCCAGCGCAACTCCCCATTCGGCAGAATCACCTGGGTCTCAATCAGGCTGACCGGATTGCTGGGGGTCAGGGGTTGCATCAGGTCTGTTTCGCTGTCCTGATCGAGTGCGAGCAGAAACATCCGATAGTTGTAACCCAGCAGTTCCTCGCGGGGAATGCCCAGGACTTCGCAGTAGGCATCGTTGACGAATGTGAGACTGCCATTGGGCAAGAAGCGACAAACCAGCTCGGTTTGATCCTCCACAATCGCACGGTAGCGAGCCTCGCTGCTCTGAAGCTCGGCTCTTGCGGTGCGCTGCTCAGTGATATCTGAGAAGGAGCTGACTACAGCATAGGGTTTCGTTTCGCCGATGCGAAAGAGGGGCTGGGAGTTAATGGAAATCCAGGTGAGAAAGCCATTGGGTTTGTAGACACCCATAATCACGTTTTCCAGCGATTCCCCAGTACGGAGGGTCACCATTGCCGGGTGCTGCTCCCCAGGAAACGGGGAACCATCCTCCCGAACGGATCGCCAGCGAGGATCAAGGGAAGTCCGCCCACTCATCTGCTCAATTGTTAAACCCAGAATTCTCTCGGCACTGGCATTACAGGTCTGGATTCGGCCTTCGGCATCCTGCAGCACAATGCCTTCATGCATCGCTGCAATCACAGTTTGATAACGTTCCTCGCTGTCCCTCAATGCGGCGATCGCCAGCTTCCGCTCCGTAATATCGGTGTTGGCAAAAGCAACACGGGAAATCGTTCCCTGCGCGTCAATTAAAGGATAGATACGGGAAACCATCAGTCGGCTGCTCCCGTCTCGGCAACGATAGCGCAGTTCAAGATTGTTGAGGGTTTCTCCAGCAAGCACACGGTTGAGCAGACACTCCACTGATTCCGGGGAATTTTCAGGTAGAAGCACCTGTACATCAGCTCCACAAATCTCCTGTCCGTACTGGAAGGCTCGTTCGCATCCAATGTTCCAGAGTCGGATTTGTCCGCGCTGATCGACCAGAAATATGGCATTGGGCGAGTTCTCGACGGCCTGACGGTAGTAATCGTCCTGCTCCATCATGCCAGCAGCCTTTTTCTCCGCAGATGAATCGAGCACTCCTCGCTGCCGCTTCGAGTTCGGCCTTGAGGCACGCTTGATTGACTGGAGAGGCAGTAGACGGCTAAAAAAACTGGCAGAAGTCTTGAAATGAAGCCACCATCTATAAAATGCTGCCATCTGCTAAAGCGGTCACAATTACCGACCGTATGCCATCGGGGAAAAGGATAAGGCAAGCGCTAGAATCTGACCGGAATGTCCAGGATTTTTTAGACAATTGCCGCTCAATTATAGACTGACTGATCATAATATGGCAGAGGTCAGGGAGAGATCGTAGAATTTACCGGAATTTGCTCCCGCATTGCCTGGTTGAAAACCGTTGCCTGGTTGGTGTGGCGCGCTTCGTGCGCCACACCAACCAGGCAACGGTTTTTTTGGTAAACGACTAGCGGCTTACTGCAATAGAAGCCTGAGGGGTGGCTGGAAGCCGAACGGTAAATCGACTCCCTTGCCCAACAGTTGATTCGGCCTCCAGAATGCCGCCATGCGCTTCGATGATCTGGGAAGACAGGTATAGACCCAGCCCACTGCCGGATCGCTTGTGTTTACCAGAGCGGAATCTTTGAAACAGAGTAGCCTGGTCTTCTGGTGGAATGCCCCGCCCGGTATCCTCAATGGCGATCGCTGCCCAGGTAGAGGCACGCCGGGATGCACCGTCACGCTCCAGGGCGGGCTGCTGGATAGGGCGGTTGAGAACAACCCGCACCGATCCCTGATCGGTGAACTTGATCGCGTTACCGATGAGATTGGTGAAAACCCGCCGCAGTTCGATGCGATCGCCCATCACCTGAATGGGTTCCCTGTCGTCCTGAACCTCCGGTTCAATGTTCAACGATAGTCCCTGTTTCTCCGCCAGAGGGGACAGTTCATTGACAACTTCTTCAATCAATTCCCATAGATCGCAGGAGGAGAAGTTTAACGTCTTACTACCCGCGTCATGTCGATAGACCTCTAGAATAGTATTCACCATTTGCAGCAAATTTTGATTGCTGCGAATCATGGCAGTCAGAGCCTCCTGCATCTCCGGGGTCACGGTTCCAAAAGTTCCCTGTAAAAACAGGGACAGCATCCGATCCGCAGCGACCAGAGGGGTGCGCAGGTCGTGGGTCAGACGGGAGACGAAATCTTCCTGCTGGCGGTAGAGCCGCTCCCGCTCATCGACGGTATGTTTCAGGCGGAGTTGCGATCGCACCCGCGCCAGCACTTCATCAATATCAAAGGGTTTGCGGATAAAATCATCGGCTCCTGCATCCAGTCCTGTCACCACATCTGACTGCTCGTGGGCTGTGACCAGCAGAATGGGGATAAATGGCAGATCTGGATTAGCCCGAATGCGGCGAGTCACCTCATAGCCATCCATTTCTGGCATCATCACGTCCAGCAAAATCAGATGGGGTAGGAAAGTCCCCACCTGTCTGAGGGCTGACTTGCCGTCCTCAGCCAGTGCGATTTGATACCCCTGATCCTCAAGGGTCGCCTGGATCAGGAATAAATTGTCGGGGGAGTCGTCTACCACAAGAATGCGGTCGGCTTCACCAGAGGAGTTTGGAGACATGGGTGTGCAGCAGTTGCTGTTGAGAAGCGAAGAAAGTTTATAGCGATCGCTGGAATAGAAAAACTGTCCTAGGATAGAGACGATATGGAGGGCACCGAATAGAGCGACATCGGCAGGGATGAACCTGGCGAGGGGGAGAGACGCTGCGGTAGGGGGGCAGGAGCGCTGATCTCAGTGGATTGAAGCTGGCGGGGGAGTCCCACCCAGAAGGAAGACCCCTGACCAGGGCGACTTTCAACTCTGAGGGTGCCCCCCATCATTTGTACCAGCAGATGGGTGATAGCCAGTCCCAGTCCCGTTCCTCCGTGCCTGCGGGCAATTCCCTGATCCAGTTGGCGGAAGGGCTCAAAAATATGTTCCAACGCTTCAGGTGCAATCCCCATCCCCGTGTCGTGAACGGCGATCGTCACCCGGTCAGGGGTTTCTTCAAATTCAATCCGCACCTCTCCTACAGCAGTGAACTTAATTGCGTTTGACACCAGGTTCGTCAAAATCTGCTGTACTCGCTTGCGATCATTGAGCAGAATCGGATCCTGCAATCGGGGCGCAACAGTGACCTCGAGCTGCTTCTGTTCAGCCAGCGGACGCAGTCTCTCTACTGTGACCAGGGTGACGACCATCAGGTCTATCATTTCGGGATGCAACACCATCTGCTCCAGACCCAGACTGGCATAGTCGAGAATATCATCGATCAGACAAACCAGTTGACGTGAATTGCTGAGGATGCGGTTGACCATATCCTGCTGCGGGTCATTCAGCCGACCTTTTGTACCGCGCAGCAAAATCTGGGAGAACCCCATGACGGCATTCATTGGTGTACGCAGCTCATGGGACACCGTCGAGAGAAATTCAGACTTCAGCCGTGCGGCCTCCATCAACTGCAAATTTTGCCACTGAATCAATTGCTGCTGGCGTTCCAATTCCTGGTTTTGCCGCATCAGGATGTCGTTATTCTCCTGCAACCGCTGGTAGGCCAGACTGGCCTGAAGTTCAGCCTGATGCACCCGAATCGCATTTCGCAGCACATGGGCCAGGGCTTCCGGGGAAAGCCTAGATTTTGACAAATAGTCTGAGGCACCTGCTTTCATCAGCTCGACGGCCACCTGTTCATCCCCCTGCCCCGTCAGGACAACCATCGGAATCTGAAAGCCATTGCCGCGCAGTTCCTGGATCAGGGCGAGACCGTCTTTGTCCGGCAGACGGTAGTCCAGAAAAATACAGTCGAAGGTCTGATGGCTCAGGAGGGCGATCGCTGCTGCACAGTCACGGGCCTCGAAAAACTCGGCCTGTATCCCCGCCGATTTAAGGTTTCGTCGCACGGCGATGCGGTCTACTTCATCGTCATCAATAATCAGAATTGTCAGAGCGCTTTCCATCCGGACGACCTTTGAACTGAAGGAGCATCGAGCTGAGCGTAACCGAAGACGGCCGGTCAACTCCAAGAACTGCTTAGTACGCTAGGGCATTTCGCAAAGTGCCCAGTACTTATTGAGTGTGGCCATCACCTCGACAAAGCTGACAAAGGTGACGGGCTTGAGAATGTAGCCTGCAACGTTGAGCTGATAGGCACTCACCTGAGCGCGATCCTGGTTAGACGTGGTCACTACCACCACGGGAGTTCTGCTCAGGTGTGGGTCAGCGCGAAGCTGCTGCAAGAACTCGATTCCACCCATTTTGGGCATATTGAGATCCAGTAGAATAAGCCGTCGTTCAGCGGGTATCGCAGGGGACTGGGAGTGATTTCCCCGCAGCATTTCCAGCGCCTCTAAACCGTTTGCGGCAGTATAGAGCGGATTTGTAATGTTCCCTTTATGAAACGCCCGCTTTACATTCATGACATCCACGTCGTCATCCTCTACGAGGAGGATATGAACCATCTTTTCTTGCATTGATGATAGATAAGAGTAAAGACTCAGATATGCCAGTAAAAATAGTTAACAATGAGAATTCTAAGCGGCGAAAAAAGCAATCGCCCTCAGTCCCAGGTCATACTTTTGAGGTGTCCAAAGATTAGGCGTGATGGGTGCTGCGGGGGACGAGACGTGTCTCAACAGGTTCCCAAGTTTGCACATTATTGCATCACTTATCAAAAAAAGAGGCATGTCGTCACGTAACGGCATACCTCTTTTTCAATTGTTTCTAATCGTTATAACGCTCCGCACTCAGGCAAACTACAGATTTTCACGTGAGAGCCGCGCTCCGCGCGGCTCTCACGTGAAAATCTGTACTGCACCAGACTAAGAAACGCTATATCAGTTGTAATCGACCTCATGAATGCTCTCACCACCTGCTGGCGCGAGGTGGGAGTGTCCTGATAGGGCAGTCAGCAAAAGCCCGCTCCCCGTTTATCGGACAGGTGGCATTCTCACCGCACATTGGGAACTTTTGCCCAAATGTGCCCCCAAATTGTTTCCGTTTGGAGCTTTTGAGAAATCAATTGGAGCTTGACTTTGACCCGGCTCCCTACATTTTTTAATCGGGCGATACCAGGATTTACAGGGTGTCTAACCTTGCCAGATAGGTCGTGCCTCCAGGTTGCTCGGAATCATTGTCCGCCCTTTGCCGTACCCATCAAGATAGGCCAATTGTACTAGATAATTGGCGATTTGTCGCTCACCCGCTCCACTCGCCGCTTCGCAGCATTGTTCCGGGGAGAGGCCCCTCATCGCCGCGCCCTTGACTCCACCCTGTTAGCGCGAGAATGGAGAGTGAGGGCTAATTTTGTTCAAACATCGATCGCTTGCCCCCTGGTATTTTCCAGTCGGGGTTTTCACCACCAATGATGATTCGTTCGATCGTGACGTAATCTTTGCTGAGCTGTTTCAGACCGTTGATCAGAATATCGAGGGCGATCGCATCACTGGTACCCAGATCGAACCAGCAGCGGCCCCAGTTGCCCCGGTATTCCACCTCGCTCATGTTGTGCATCAGGGCCATCAGGCTGTCATCAGACTGGTCTTCGTCATAGTGCATATAGCTGATGTCGAGACCCGTATCCTGCACCTGGAGATTTTCGGCATTGAAACTGCCCAGCTTGCCCAGGAAAAACCAGGAACTAAACAGCTCTTCGATATACTGCTGCTCCATCTGAGACGGGGGATGCTCAAACTCCATCCAGAACCACAGGTCAAAAAAGTCGCATTCGCGGAATTCTACGCGCATGAAAGTCCAAAATAAGCGTCTGTAATTTCTATGGTAGAGACTAGTGTTGCAAACACTAAATTTTGCAACATGGGGGGATTGGTTGCTCTCGCCCCCAAGAAGGGGTTCTACCCCTTCACCCCTTGCAAACCTTTTTGTTTGCTGTACTAGAGCACGATACCTGAAGTCGAGATTACCCGCTAGTGGCATGACTTCTGAATCACACCGCAGAGGCGCAGAGGACGCAAAGAGCCTACTCTGCGTCCTCTGCGCCTTCTAAGAAACTTCAGTTTCTTTCGCCTTTTTGCCTATCCGAAGGATTGGGTGACATGCTCTGCGGTAGCTCTAATTTCGTTCACGCTGTCCAATCGCCTCAGCAATACTGTTCATCCCGCGCTGCTCCAACCGCTCCACCAGACCCTCCAGAATTCGGCGCACCATCCACGGGCCTTCATATATCCACCCGGTGTAGACCTGGATCAGGCTGGCTCCAGCGGTGATTTTTTCCCAGGCGTCTGCTGCCGTGAAGATTCCCCCCACTCCAATGATCGGAAGCGTTCCATGCGTCTTCTCATAAATAAATCGGATCACCTCCGTCGATCGCTCCCTCACTGGCGCACCACTAATTCCCCCCGGTTCCTCTGCAACGTAGGTGCCGTACCCCGGCAGCAAATGGGTTTTCAAGTTGTCTCGACGGATCGTGGTATTGGTGGCAATGATTCCCGCCAGACGGTGAGTTTGGGCCAGGGCCAGAATGTCGGCGATCGCCCCCCACTCCAGATCCGGAGCGATCTTCACCAGCAGTGGCTTTCGCCCGGTATTCTCCTGTTGCAGGGCAGCGAGGATCTGGTCTAACTGAGCGGCATCCTGGAGCGATCGCAGTCCCGGCGTATTGGGCGAAGAAACGTTCACCACAAAATAATCACCGTAGTGCTTTAAGCGCTGAAAGCTGCCGCGATAATCCTCTGCGGCCTGCTCCAGGGGGGTGACTTTGGATTTGCCGAGGTTCACCCCGATGGGAATGGCAGGCAGGCAGGATGCCGTCATCGTCGCCAATCGCTCCGCCATCGCTGCCGCCCCCTGATTGTTGAACCCCATGCGGTTCAGCGCCGCCCGGTCTTCAGGCAGGCGAAACAACCGGGGACGCGGATTGCCTGGTTGTGCATGGAGCGTGACCGTTCCCATCTCAGCGAAGCCAAAGCCAAAAGCAGACCAGGTCTGTGCCACAAGGCCGTCTTTGTCAAAGCCTGCCGCCAGACCGACTGGGTTGTCAAACGATAGTCCCCAGAGTGTCTGTTGCAGAGCGGGATGGCTGAAACAGAAGGATTGCTGGAGCCTGGCCAACAGGCGCGGCTGCTGTTGCGGGTTGAGGCTCCTGAGCGATCGCATCAGTAAACCATGCAATCTCTCCGGATCTGCCTTTAATCCAGAGAATAAAAAGGGACGAATGGCTACCTGATAAATATCCAAGTCACTTGACTCCGTACTGAAAAACTTGTCAAACTGGGCATTCTAGAGAAACCGTTTTACGGGTTAAGGAATCGGCAACGCTGGCGATTGCTCAAGACAATCAGTTCCATGTCAATTATGAACAGTAGGGGCTTTTAATTTAAGCCGGGAGAGGGTAGCGTCCAGGGCCGCACACTCCCGCTAGAATTAGCTTGCCTCAGGACAAAAGTCCAACACGGAACGGAGGATTGAAACAATCTGGGTTCGATGCGAAGGAATCGAGTAGGCAGACCGTAGGCGCAGGAGCCAGACCGTATGGTTTCTCAGAAAAAGTCATCCAACAATTATGAAAAACAACTGAGTGTCCTGCGGCAAACCCTTCAAAGCCTTCGCGAGGAGGAGAACGAAGATACGCTGATTGACATTACCCTGAGCTACCTCCGGGCGGAGTTTGAGTACTCCTTCGCCTGGATTGGCCTCTACGACCGGGTCACCCATCGTCTGCGGGGCAGAGGTGGCTATACGCCCGTTGGCGATTCTCCCTTACTCAAACAGCAGTTTAACCTGAGTCCCGGCGATCTCCTGGAGCAGGTGGTGATTCAGCAGCGGCCCCTGGGTGTGCCCGATCTGCAAGAAGAGGCGCGGGCCGGGGAGTGGCGACGGGCTGCCCAAAAGTTTGGGGTAAAGGGAACTGTCATTTTTCCTGTCGCCCACAAAAATCTCTGCCTGGGGGTAGTCATCCTGGGAGCAACCTTGTGGGGTGTATCGCCGCACCCCGAAGAAACCACTCGACTGGCAATGGTGCTGGGAGAACTGGCGGCAGCGCTATATCAGCTTCAGGAGGAGCGCCAGCGCCAGCAGATCAAGCGCCCGGATGAACCGCTGTTGTCGCTGCTGAATCGGCTGCGATCGCTTCCCACCTTGAACGCCCGTCTGGAAGCAGTCGTTCAGGAAACCCACCGATTTGTCGCCCCCACCCGTACCCATATCTACTGGTTTGAACCCGAACGGCGCTATTTCTGGCGACGCACCAGTACCCGAGACAACATTCTTATGGAGTCCCAGACCAATGGGTTTACCGCACAGGAGGTCAACAGTTTCTATCAAGCCTTGACCGCCGACCAACTGGTTGCCATCGGTGAGGCCCACAGTTCCCTTAAGGCAGATATCACCGGGCGGCTGATGCAGTTGATCAAAGCGCGATCGCTGCTGGTTGCCCCGATTCTGTTTCAGGAGGAGTTGTACGGTTTTCTGGCGGTAGAGGGCAGTGAACCGCGCATCTGGACCGAAGAGGAGAAACAGTACGTGCGGGGGGCCGGACAACTGATCGCGCTGACGGCTCCACTGGAAGGCATGGAGGAAACAGTACAGCACGTCCGACAGGACCAGGCGCTGACCGCTGAAGTTGCCCAGGCTATCTTTAGTGATGCAGACTGGCAACAGACTTTGAAACGAGCCAGCGACCGCCTGTCCCAGCGGCTTCAGGCGGAGCGCTTCCTGGTGTTGCTCTACAACCGCGACCAGGAAGTCTTCGACATTTGCTATCAGACCTATCCATCGAGTCGTCGCCCTCTCCCCTCCCCCCTCTCTCCGCTCAACTCAGTGGATTGCCAGATGCTCGAACGGAGCCTGGAAGCCGTCGGCGTTGAGAACCTGGAGGAAGACCTGAAGCTGATGGCGTGGAGAGAACTCTTCCTGGAGGCAGGACTCCAATCCCTGATGGTGTGCAGCACGGCAGTAGGCCGTCCCCTGGAGGGGCTGGTGCTGGTGGGTTATGAAACTGCTCGTACCTGGAGCCGGGACGATCGCAACATTCTGCGGGTGGTGGCCCAGCAGGTCGGCATTGCGTTGCACCAGTGGTATCTCCAGCGGCAGGCCGACCAGCAACAGCGGGTCAACCAGACGATTCAGTGGGGGCTGACTACGATGCAGCAAACCCTGAAGCTGGATAGCCTGGAACGGTCGGCCATCCAGCAGATCGCCCAGGTTCTGAGTGCGCCGATGGGGGCATTGATTACCTGGGAGCCAGGACGGACTACCGCCAGGGTCGCTGCCGCCAGCATTGCCACCCCGCGATTTGGCCTGAACCCGGAGGCTAATATTGCTGTCCACTCTGATCAACTCATCCAGTGGGCGTTGCAGAGTGATGGTCTGCTACCCCTCAGTATTGACGACATTGCCAACGAAACGCGGCAGTGGCTCAATGGCTCTGATATTGGCCAGATTCTGGCGATCGCCCTGCGCACGTCACCCGAACATGAACCGAGCGGGGTTGTACTGGTTGCTGATCGGCTCGATCGCTTCTGGCTGGAGCAACATTTAAACGCGCTGGTCAGCCTGGTCAGCCAACTGGCCTGGTCGCGGCGACACCTGCTCCTGAGCGATCTGCTCAACCAACGGCGAGAACATCTGGAGCGGCTGAACTGGTACAAGAATCGTCAAATTGAGGAAATTTACCGCATTCTCAACAGCAACGTGAGGCGGCTGAACGACCTGAGCGATCAGAAAGACCCCCAATCGGGGATGAAGTATCAGCAGGTGCTGCGGCAGTTGGGCAATCTGTTGACAGCGATCGCCCCCGTCGTCAAGCAGGAGCAGTGGCAGCTCCACAACGAAACTGAAGCAATTTCCCTGGTCACCCTGCTGAAACACGCCCTGGAGCGCGTGGATTCCCTGGTCAAGCAGCGCCAGATCTGGTCGCAAATTCACAACGAGACCAATCTCAATGTGGGTGGGGATATTGCCAAAGTCGAATTCATTCTCTACGAGGTGTTGACCGTCGCCTGCCAGCGCGCCCCCATTGGAGGACGCCTGGACATCTGGTGCCGTCCCCTGGATGCCCAGTGGCTAGAGATCTCCATAACCGATAACGGTATCATTGAGCCGCGTCTGCTGGAGGAAATGAATACCGGACGCCCTGAAGACCTGCTGGCTCCATCTGCCCTGGATCAACCACCCGGTCTACACCTGGCCATCTGTCAGGCGTTGATGCGACAGGTGGGGGGAGAACTCAACCTCTATCGATTAGAAGATGGGCGAATTTTAAGCCGCTTGATTATGGCGATCGCAACTAACATCATCCCCCGCCAGCGGTAATCCGTGCGATTTGCACTGCACGCGGCGCAAATTGCACCATTGAATTCCCCCTAATATCCACCCAATCGTCCCCGTCGCTTCCGTCCTCGTTCCATGCCTCCGGCGTGGAATGCAAACCGGAGGCTCTGCCTCCATCGTTAAGCAGGAGGCAGAGCCTCCAGAAGCCCGTTTCCAGGCAGAGCCTGGGAACGAGGTGAGCCTGCGGCAACAGGGAGTTGACAAGCAAGATAATCGCTAATACCCACCCAATCTTCCCCGTCGCTTTGTCTCCTGTTCCGCAATTCGAAACAGCAGAATGCCCAGTGCCAGGTAGAAAATTCCGTTGGCAAAGGCCATCGCCAGGGGAACTGCCTGGAGGGATTGGCCACGCGCCATGACATCCCGCAGGAGACCCGCACCGGGAGCCATCGGAATCAGCAGACTCAACCAGCGAGCGGGGCCAGTCCAGCTTTCAGTCGGAGCTGCCAGCAGAAAGAGGAGCGCAAATTGCAGGATGCCAAGCAACTGCTGCACCTGTTTGAGCAGCAGGGAGAGGGCACCCATGGCAAAGGCCAACCCGTAGACGCCCAGGAGAACCGCCAGAAAGGGAGGTAGCATCGCAGGGGTGAAAGAAAGGCGGCTCCCGGTAATCAGCAGAATCAGGGCCAGAATGCTGCCCAGGAGAACGAGCTGGATGGTGAGGCTGGCGATCGCCCGTGTCAAAAACAGCCGTGGCGCACTGAAGGGAGAGAGAAACAGTTGCTCTAGCGTGCCAGTCTGGGCTTCGCGCTGAAGACCTCCGGCGATGTCGCCCATGATGAACAGGGCCAGCGTCCACAGCAGGTAGCCAATAATAATGGCGTCCAGGCGATCGCCAAACTGCAAATTGGGGCCAGCGATGTATTGGGCGCTGAAGAAGAGACCGTAGAAGATAACGGTGGTAGCGACCACTCCGGCGATCGCTTCAGTGGAATAGCGGATGAGTTGGATCCAGCTACGGCGGAGTTCGGCAAAAAAGAGTTCAGTCAAGGGTCGAAAGATCCACACCTTCAATAACACAGAGGCGAATCGTAGAATAGTACTACTGGATGCAGCGTGAGTCTGCGTCTAAGCGCCCTATCAGCAATGTATCGCAGCAGCAGTGGACGTGGGAGATTATGGGATTCTTTGATTCAGAAATTGTGCAGCAGGAGGCCCGTCAGCTCTTTGAAGACTATCAATCGCTGATGCAGCTCGGTAGCAGCTATGGCAAGTTTGACCGCGAGGGCAAAAAGCTCTACATCGAACAGATGGAAGGCGTGATGGATCGGTACCGCATCTTTATGAAGCGGTTTGAACT
>CAZVXA010000021.1:29617-48175 GCA_964630955.1 uncultured bacterium
CTCAGAAAAAGTATCTTTTCCCTTTTCGTCAGGCAAAGGATACGTTAGAATTACTTAGGCGTAGTCGTTATGAGTTTGTACTGGTCATGGTGAACCCGACTGTCGAGAACGTTGTTATTATTGGGTCTGGTCCGGCAGGCTATACCGCTGCGATCTATGCTGCGCGGGCAAACCTGAAGCCGTTTATGTTTGAAGGGTTCCAGGCAGGTGGTCTGCCCGGTGGGCAACTGATGACGACCACAGAAGTTGAAAATTTCCCTGGTTTTCCCGAAGGCATCATGGGGCCGGAACTGATGGAGCGGATGAAGGCACAGGCCGAGCGTTGGGGAGCCGAACTGGTCACTGAAGATGTGACGTTCGTGGATTTTAGCCAGCGCCCCTTTGTGATTCGCTCTGAGGAGCGGGAAGTACGGGCGCACAGCGTTATCATTGCCACCGGGGCCACCGCCCGACGTTTAGGACTGCCCAGTGAGAGCACCTACTGGAACCGGGGGATGTCAGCCTGTGCGATTTGCGATGGCGCAACGCCGATCTTCCGGGGGGTGCCCCTGGTGGTGATTGGCGGGGGCGATACCGCAGCCGAAGAATCGATTTATCTGACCAAGTACGGCGATCGCGTCCATATGCTGGTGCGCGGTGACAGAATGCGAGCCAGCAAAGCGATGCAGGATCGCGTTTTGAGCAACCCCCGCATCACCGTCCACTGGAACACTGAAGCGGAAGATGTGTTTGGCGACAATGGCTTCATGACTGGCGTCAGAGTCCGCAACAGCAAAACAGGCGAAGTTAGCGAAATCGCTGCCAAAGGTCTGTTCTATGCGATCGGTCATACTCCCAACACCAGCCTGTTCAAAGGCCAGATTGACCTGGATGAGACGGGCTATATCGTCACTCAGCACGACGTGAAGACCAGTTTAGAAGGGGTCTACGCCGCCGGGGACGTACAGGATCACGAATATCGCCAGGGCATTACCGCCGCAGGCACCGGATGTATGGCTGCCCTTCTGGCCGAACGCTGGCTCTCCGAGCACAGTCTGATTCAGGAGTTCCACCAGGGTCCCTCCTCAGAGCAGGCTCCTGAAGGCTATACCCACACTGAGGAAAGCGATCTGCCGGGAAAGGTGCCGACAGAATTTAATATCGCTGAAACCCGTCACCAGGGAGGGTACGCGCTGCGCAAGCTGTACCACGAGAGCGATCGCCTGATCATGGTGATCTATACCTCCCCCACCTGCGGTCCCTGCCACACCCTGAAACCCATGCTCAGCAAGGTCGTTGACGAATTTGATGGGCAGGTTCACTATGTCCTGATCGATATCGAACAGGATCCTGAAATTGCCGAGAACGCCGGAATTACGGGCACTCCTACCGTTCACTTCTTCAAAGACAAAGCCCTGGTTCACGAGATGAAAGGCGTAAAGCAAAAGAGCCAGTACCGCGAAGTCATTCAGAAGAACTTGAATGCCGTTCCGGTTGCCTAACACAAGGAGCGCCCTGCATCGCAGGGCGCTCCTTCTTCATAGACCCCGAAAAGAGAGAAAGGACTGCTCAGCGAAGCTGAGCAGTCCTTTCTCTCTTTTCGGTTTTTAGAAGAAGGCGGGCTGATGCCGAATCAGACTCAGAAACTCCTCACGAGTTCGCTGATCTTCCTGAAACGCGCCAATCATAGCGCTGGTCACCGTCCAGGAGCCGGGCTTCTGCACCCCGCGCATGACCATACACATGTGGGTAGCCTCCATCACGACCGCCACGCCCTGCGGCTCCAGGATTTCTTGAATAGCCTCAGCCACCTGGCGGGTCAGACGCTCCTGCACCTGCAAGCGACGTGAATACATTTCTACAATCCGTGCCAGCTTACTCAGCCCCACCACCTTTTGATTGGGAATATAGGCGACATGCGCTCGTCCCATAAATGGCAGCATGTGATGCTCGCACAAGCTGAAGAAATTAATGTCGCGCACCAGTACCATCTCGTTGTGCCCCTCATCAAAGATGGCACCGTTGACCAGTTCCTCAAGGGACTGGTTATAGCCGCCGGTGAGGAAGCGCATCGCCTCAGCGACTCGCTTTGGTGTTTTCAGCAAACCTTCCCGCTCCGGGTCTTCACCCAGGCCAACCAGCATCGTGCGGACGGCATTTGCAAGTTCATCAGTGGCTGCGTCGGGGAGCGAATCGACCTGCAACTCATCGTGATGCGTGGTGCGATCGGGCCTTACCTCCAGATTCCGGGCATCAGTGGTTTCAGCTGCTTTATTCTTGCTGTTGGTGCCGTGAAAGCCGTTAGTTGCAATAGTCATAGGTGGACAAAATCTCCAAGAGAAATTGAAAGTGGAACCCCAATTGGGCATACAGTCGGTCAGCAGCATTGGTTTCCCAATGGCTCAGAGGGCACCTGCGCTGGGCATCAACGTTAGCTCGTCGATGACCGCCTGAGGAGGCAGCAGGGCAGCGTGCAAAATCGTTTGGGCAACGTCTTCGGGGGTCAGCATTCGGGAACGGTCGAAATCTGCCTGGACGGTATCGGTATCCCAGATGGGGGTGTTAACCGCGCCAGGGGAAACCGTCATCACCCGAATTCCGTAAGGACGCTCCTCTACTGCCAGGGTTTTGGAAAGAGCCAGCAGTCCTGCCTTGCTGACGCTGTAGGCCCCCCAACCGGGGAAGAACTGGTAAGCCGAGATAGAGGCAACGTTAATGATGATGCCAGACTGGCGATCGCGCATGGAAGGCAGAATCCCCTGAATGCACTGAAACACGCTGGTCAAGTTCAGCGTGATGACGCGTTGCCAGTCTTCCAGTGGTGTTGTTAGCAGGTCTCCGGTGTAGCCAATGCCAGCGTTGTTCACCAGAATGTCGATGGGGGACTCTGAGGCGATCGCCCCAATTTCTTCTCGAACCTGCTCAACCTGCTCCAGGTCGAGCGCATGTACCGTTGCGGTCACCCCAAGCGTCCTCGCGCTTGCGGCAACGCTGTGCAATTTTTCCAGCGATCGCCCCACCAGAGCGAGGTGAATTCCAGCTTGAGCAAAAGTCAGGGCAGTTGCTTTACCAATGCCACTGCTGGCTCCGGTAATCAGGGCGCGAGTAGTAGGAAAACTCATGATGCAGTTCGTCGGGAAGCGATGGTGCAGAGGGAGTTGGGATGAGTTGCGGCAAGGGAAACGAAGGGCATGGGCAGGGCTAAGGCGCGTGGGGCAGAAGCGGGGGACGCCCGAAAAGAAACTTCACAATTTTTGGAAAACTGAGAGAAAAGACAGCCTTGAAACGACCCATTCCTTCACGGGAACCCGTTAGTAGCGTGATCACACCCATCAACAGGTGATCAGAGTCAGTCAGGAAAATGAGAAAGTGTTAACAAATATTACTAAAGAATTATAGCACTGGCGATCACCCGCACAGGTCTTCCGGATAACCGAATCTTTATTATGGACGAGTCGAATTGTGCATTCCTGATCCAGTAGACACTCCTGACTCCCCATCGAAAAGCGAACTCTGTGCTTGCAGCTTAATGCAGCAGGGCTAGACTGCGACCTCAGTGTACATGCCGATTTTGCGAAATTTCTGATAGCGCAATTCCCGCCGCTGAGCATGGGTCAGCCTTGAAAGTTCTTCAATATTTTGCAATAGTGCCTGTTTCAAGGTCTCTGCCGCCTGCAACGGATTCGAGTGGGCACCGCCAATCGGTTCTGGCAGAAGCTGATCCAGCACGCCCAGTTCCTTCAAATTTTCTGCGGTAATCTTCAGCGCTTCCGCTGCCTGAGGAGATTTCCCGGCATCCTTCCAGAGAATTGCGGCACAGGCTTCAGGGCTGGCCACCATGTAGACAGAATGCTCAAACATCAGTAGGCGATCGCCCACTCCAATGCCCAGCGCTCCACCAGAACCGCCCTCACCGATCACTGTGCAGATAATTGGCACATCCAAACGGAACATTTCTCGCAGGTTGTAGGCGATCGCCTCCCCCTGACCCAGGCGCTCTGCCTCAGCCCCAGGATGGGCACCCGGCGTATCAATAAATGTCAAAATGGGCATCCCAAATCGATTGGCGTGTTCCATCAGCCGCATCGCTTTGCGGTAGCCGCCGGGGGACGCCATGCCAAAATTTCGCACCACATTGTCCTTCGTGTCGCGCCCTTTCTGGTTACCCAGCAGGACGACTGGGCGGCCTTCTAAACGGCCCACACCCCCAATCAGGGCAGGGTCATCGGTGCCCGTAGCGCGATCGCCGTGCAGTTCGATCCACTCATCGGTGATGGCCTGGATATAGTCCAGGGTGCTGGGGCGACGGGGATGGCGGGCTACCTGCAACCGCTGTGCCGGGGTCAGGCTATGGAAAATATCCTGGCGAAGCTGCGTGGCCCGCTCCTCTAATTTCTGGATTTGATCGGTCACGTCTACCTCGTTTTCTTCCGCCATGTCGCGGATTTGATGGATTCGAGATTCCAGTTCGATCAGAGGCTTCTCAAAGTCCAGAAGAATAGGTTTGCGCTCGGCGTTGCTCATGGCAGAAGTGAATGGAAGAGTGGGGATAGGGAACGGGGTGAAGAGGTTACCCGATTCAGTCCCCCAAAAAATTTTATCAGTCTTTCGTGACCGGAATGCGACGGCCTGTGGTGTGGAAAACCGCAGTAGGGGTGAACGGCCTGGTGGGGCGAACGGTTGTTTGACCCCAGCCCCGTAGGGGCGAACAACCGTTCGCCCCTACGGGGCTGCACCGTCGCGTCGGCCCAGTTCATACACCCCGGCTCCGATGCAGGCGATCATCCCCAGACTCACCGCCCAGGTCTGTCCCAGACTCTGCTCTAAGCCATAGTCGAGCAAGCCCCCCACCAGAAGAAATGGAATCACACTCAACACAGACGCATAAAATGTGTTCAGAGATTCCCGTGCGGTGCGAGTCCGCTCGAATTCTTCGGTGGAGGTGTAGAGCGATCGCTCTGCAAAGTTGAACCAGCGGGTGAGCTGTTCCATCACCCAGTTGCTCACCGGAGAAAAGCCCAGATACAGCGCCAGCGCCCACAGCGCGATGCCTGCCAGCAATACTTTATCGACGTGAATCGGGGGAAGGAGATCGAGCATGGAGCGAAAGGGAGAGGGTAAAGATATTTGCACATTTTAATTTAACTGGGCTTTTGACTAAATTGCGCCTATTTTCCCTGAAACACTGACGCAGTCAGTGTTTCAGGGAAAATAGGCGCAAAGTTAAATATATCGCGCGACGCTCTTTTAGAGAGCGTCGCGCGGTATCGTGGGCAAAATAATCACAACTCCAGAATTTAAGGTTCCACAAGCCACCGAGCATCAGACGCAAAACAAATGCCGCCGTATTTTTGCAGAATGGGTTTGACGGCAAGGGCGATCGCCTCCCCCTCCTCCACGGAACACACCACCACAATGTAAACATTACTCAACATCGTCATATCAATATCGTCCGAAGCTGTCCCCCGTGTGCCCCGACCAATCACATTGCGAATCACGGTATAGCCTTTCACCCCCACCTGATCCAGCGATCGCAGAATCCGTTCTAGCTCTAGCGAATTCGCTACAATCTCAATTTTTTGGGCCGCATTTTGTTGAGAATTACCTTGTGCAGAATCATCCATGCGAAACTCACCAAAATTTTGTAACGCCGTAGAAATACAGCGGGATGCCAACAATGATATTGAACGGGAAGGTGACCGCTAGAGCGGTTGAGACATAAAGGCTGGGGTTGGCTTCGGGGACGGTGAGACGCATGGCGGCAGGTACGGCAATATAGGAAGCGCTGGCGCACAGCACTGCGAACAGCAGCGCGTCTCCCTGGGACATGGCGATCGCCCGTGCCAACAGCAAGCCTACACCTGCATTAAAAATCGGCATCAACAGCGCAAAGGCGATCAGAAATACGCCCGTTTTCTGCAAATCTTTAATCCGGCGTGCTGCCACCAGCCCCATATCCAGCAGAAAAAAGGTAAGCACCCCGTAGAATAAATCCTTCGTAAACGGCTCTAACTGCTGTCCTCCCCGCTCCCCGGTCAGCACGCCGATGATCAGGCTACCCACCAGCAGAAACACCGAACCGTTGAAACATGCCTCCCGCAGCACCTCTCCCCAGGAAAACTCCCGCTCTTCCCCGTCTATCGTGCCGAGCTTCACAAGAATCAGCCCCACCACAATCGCAGGTGACTCCATCAGCGCCAGTGCGGCCACCATATAGCCATCGGTTTCAATGCCCAGACCATTGAGGAAAGATCCAGCGGTGATGAAGGTGACGGCGCTGATGGAGCCATAGGTGGAGGCGATCGCCGCCGCATTGTACACATCCAGCTTCCAGCGCAGAATCAGAAAACTATAGATGGGCACAAAGCAGGCCATCAGCACCGCTGCCAGCAACGTCAACAGCACCGACTGGTTGATGCCACTTTTCACCAGTTCAACGCCACCTTTGAACCCGATCGCGAATAACAAATACAGCGAGAACAACTTTGGTAACGGTTGCGGAATTTCCAGGTCAGACTTGACCAGCACCGCTGCCATGCCCAGAAAGAAGAATAGAATCGGTGGATTGAGAACGTTTGCAAGGATGGGCGCGAGATCCATTTCGGGCAAGAGGAGGGATATAAAATTCACCTTACTAAGGGATCTTACGTTGGAAACGGCAGACCTCCGAGGTTTCTACAAACCTCGGAGGTCTTACCAGAGAAAGTTTTCTTTAGCTCAGCTCATCGATATCGCCCAAAACTCGTCCCTTTAGCCGATTCAGCTTCTGCGACAGCTCACGACGATTGTCAACGGTCAACAGATAGCGGTAGCTGAACCAGATAACGTAGCCCAGGCCCACCAATTCCAGCAGCGACTCCATCAGCGGGATACTGTTGATCGTGCCAATCAGCGCAGCCAGTAGACGCAGGCTCAGCAGCGCCAGGAACAGGAAGCCGATCGCCCAGAGTAGGGAGCGGTACTGGTGATAGAAGCGGTTGGCATAGGTCGGCAGATTTTGCAGAAATTGAGTAGCCTGCTGACCCACACGATTGGCTGCTGCATTGGCGCGATCGGCGGCTGCACTCGCAGAGGAAGCAGCGGAAGAAATTTGTTCATCAACGGTGGGTTCTGCGGATTCCAGCAGAGGCGTGTCCAGATCGGTTGTCAGTGGCTCAACCGTTGGCCTGTCCAGATCCACGTTGATGTCTGCCCCAGGAGTATCAATCCGTTCGTTGGTATTCGTAAAATTCGTCGTCATCAGCTTAAATCCACGTTTCTAGACCTATGCTCCAACTGTCCTACGAAACCTCATTTGCAGCATCTACAATGGGGCACGTCTCCTCACCGGAAACCTCTGCCTGATGGTAGGGGGATTCGTTGGTCGCAACCAAAATCTCAGAAATCTGTTCCGCCTGTAGAGCGAGCGGAACAGATTTCTGGGATTTCGGGGGTTTCCCATCCTTCTACGGATTTGTGGCATTCTTATAAGCGGCTCTTCACGACAGGTCGGATTGCCCATGCTCTTTCCCATCGACGACAGCTACTGGATTCAGGCGCGTGATGCCCTCAAGCAGTACGCCCAGCCGCTGGATGCCATCCTGGCCCCGAACGAATTCATGGAATTCTTTCCCGGCAACTATCACTACACCGTAGCCTACACGCTACCAGCAGAGCATTTTCAGTTTGTCCTGTTTCACAAGGGGATGGTGAACGAGATTGAGCCGCCCTTTGCGCTGAAGGTGCAGCAAACGTTTCAGCCGATCTGGGGAAATTCGGTTTTTGTTCTGTACGCCAAAAATCCACCGACTCCCTTACCGGAGGTCGCAGGCGATTATCTACAGCCATTGCTGGATCAACTGTCGGCGA
The DNA here is from genome assembly GCA_964630955.1 of uncultured bacterium. Classification (GTDB taxonomy): domain Bacteria; phylum Cyanobacteriota; class Cyanobacteriia; order Elainellales; family Elainellaceae; genus CAZVXA01. The sequence continues at coordinate 37,445 of CAZVXA010000021.1, forward strand.
TCGCAGCCCAGCAGAAGGGCAAGGTCAAACCACCCCAATATGCGGTTACCATCACCACCCATAATCGACCAGAGAGTCTGGCGCGATCGCTCCCCCAAATTCTCGCCCTCGGTGCCCCCGTGGTGGTCGTAGATGATGCGTCTACTGCCGAGAACTACGAACAAAACCGCCGTATCACCGACGAACACCGCGTTCCCCTGATTCGCATTCCCGAAAACCGGGGACTGCCCAACGCTATGAACGTCGGCATCACTTACTGGCTGGCCGACCCCGATATTGACTGGATTTCTTATTTTCAGGACGACGTAGACATTCACCCCGACCTGCTACGGATTCTGGAGCAAATTCAGGATGCCCAGGAGCGCCCCATTCTAGCGGGACGGGATGCCCTGGAACACCCAACCCTGGCCACGGGGGCGATCGCCGGATACGAGGTGCTCTACAAGCGCTCCATGCCCGGTCAGCATCTGCATGCCCACCGGGACTACTGGGCCTCTGTTCTGCCCATCCCTACCCCCTACCTGGGCGCACCCAAACCCAACAAAGGCAAACCGGGCCAGGGAGCCGATGAAGACTGGTGGATCACCGCCTGGAGTCCCCACGCCATCACCAAACGGGGGGGCTACGTGGTGTGTGTGCCTGGACTGGTGAGAAGTTTCCAGGGCGGAGATGCGTCCGATTCCACCTGGGGCAATGTGAGCGATCGCGCCGCCGACGGCAGACCGATGGTGGGTGCTCAACTTCTGGAACTGGCAGTACCCAAAACCGATCAGGAGAAACCTGAACTGGAGCCAGTCCATCCCGTCACCGAACCCGGCCTCGCTCCTGACCTGATCGGCACCCTATCGGGCGTCAACATTCTCGTAGATGGCTACAACCTGCAACTCTCCACCGGAACGGGCATCAAGACCTACGGCACGACGCTGATCCGGGCGCTGCAACACATGGGTGCCAACGTTGATGTTCTCCTGAGTCGAAACAGCAACAAAAAAGACCCGGTACTGGACGAGGTGCTGTTCTTCGACGAAAACGCCCAGCGGCCCAATCAGATTGCCAGGGCGATCGGCTTGATCAAGGGTTTCCTCAAATCCTCCAGTGGCCCTCTCTACAAAGCGTGGCGACGCGAATCAATGGGCCAGATGGTTCTCAAGCAGGGCAAATTCACCGAGGACTTCATCAAATACGCCCAGTCCTTCAACCTGCCGAAGTGCTACGAGCAAGCCGACGCCAACTTCAGCCTGTTCAACAAAATTACCAACATCTATCTGCCTGAAAAGATGGACATCTGGCACGCCACCATCCCCATGCCCATCCGGGTGAAAGGCACAAAGATGATCACCACTGTCCACGACCTGATCCCCCTGCGCCTGCCCTACACCACCCTGGACAACAAAAAGGACTTCTACGGCAAGGTGCGCTACGCCCTCAAAGAATCCTTCCTGGTGATCGCCGTCTCCGAACATACCAAAAAAGATCTGCTCACCTATTTTGATGCCGACCCCGATCGCATCTTCGTCACCTACCAGCCCGTTACCCTGAAACCCCTCCACGCCAGCCCTGAAGACATCACCGAATACCTCCAGCGCTACAAACTGGAGTACCAGAAATACCTTCTGTTCGTGGGCGCGATCGAACCCAAAAAGAACCTGGGTCGCCTGCTCGAAGCCTACGCCACCCTCGACACCGACCTGCCCCTGGTGATCGTCGGCAAAAAAGCCTGGTCCTGGGAAGAAGAACTCGGCAAAATGAGCTACCTCTTCGCCAACGACAACCGCCGCCAGGTGAAATTCCTGGAATACGTCCCCCTTGAAAGCCTGCGCTACCTCTACAGTGGAGCCTACTGCTTCCTCTTCCCCTCCCTCTACGAAGGCTTTGGCCTGCCTCCGTTAGAAGCCATGACCATGGGTTGCCCCGTGATCACCTCAAATGCCTCCTGCCTCCCGGAAGTCTGCGGCCCCGCCGCCCTCTACGTCAACCCCTACGACTCCACCGATATTCGTCAGAAGATGGAGCAGATGCTGGGCGATCGCCCCCTCCGCAACCAGCTCGCCAAAGCAGGCCAACAAAACGCCGCCCAATACAGCACTGAAGCCTACCTGCACCGTCTCCACCAGGCTTATCTCAGAGTGCTCTCCTGACCCCTCTGGTTCATTCCTCTACACGGACGCGACCTGAAATGTCTGGGCCTCTCGCATACCGGAAGGGCTTAGCATTCGGCCTGACCATCTTGCAACTGCGGCATACCTCATCTGCCGAATGCTACGCCCCATCCACCCATCCACCCTTACCAAACCCAACCAACCAGGTTAAGCTACAGATGATCAGGGATTCACTCCAAATGCCACCTTGCCGTGAGTCCAAACTATGAGCTTTTCCCCTCTCTCGAACAGCACCCTCGCCACGCTCACCCAGTCCAACCTCACCCGCCGAGTCCAGGATCTTCTTCCCCACCAGTTTGCCAACCTCCTCAACCAGATCACTGACGAATTTGAGCACTTCCTGAAGGCGATTGAACTGATCAACAACGAAGCTCTAGAAACCATGCTGGAGCAGATCCTCGAAGCCTTCACCCTGAAAATTGGGCAGATTCTCCAGGCCGAGCGCACCACCATTTTTCTGGTAGATGAGGAAAAGGATCAGCTCTGGTCGAAAGTGGCCCAGGGCGACAGCAATGAGAAACTTGAGATTCGGATTCCCCTGAGAGCAGGCATTGCGGGTTATGTGGTTGCTACGGGCAAGCCGCTCAACATCCCCGACGCCTACAAGCATCCCCTCTTCAACCCTGAGGTAGACCAGCAGACGGGTTACCATACCCGCAACCTGCTCTGTATGCCAATTTTCAATCGACAGCAGCAGGTGGTTGCCGTCGCCCAGTTGCTTAACCGTTGGGAAAACGGCTGCCCCGACTCTCTCGACGCCCCCCGCCAGTACCGCCCCTTTGATGAGCAGGACGAGGAACAATTTTGTCGGTATGCCGATGCGGTAGGGATTATTCTCGAAAGCTGCAATTCCTTTTATATTGCCGCCCGTAAGCAACGGGGGGCTGCTGCTCTGCTGAAAGCCACGACTTTTCTGGCCCAGAGCCTGGATCTGGAAAAGACGCTACAAGCGGTGATGAACGAGGCCCGTCAACTGATGCAGGCCGATCGCAGCACGCTATTTCTGCTCGACCGGGAAAAGCAGGAACTCTGGTCTAAGGTTGCCAAAGCGGATGGCCGGACCATGATCGAAATCCGGATTCCCACCAACCGGGGTATCGCTGGATTTGTTGCATCTACCGGGCAGATCGTGAATATTCCCAATGCTTATGATGACCCCCGGTTTGACCCCACTACCGATCGCCTGACGGGTTACCTCACCCGCACCATGCTCTGTATGCCCGTTTACAACTCAGAGCGGATATTGATCGGCGTGACCCAGCTCATTAACAAGCATCAGGGTGCATTCAATAACTCCGATGAGGAGTTTATGGGCGCGTTCAACATCCAGGCGGGGATTGCCCTGGAGAACGCCCAACTGTTTGAGCGAGTGCTGCTGGAGAAACAGTACCAGAAGGATATTTTGGAGAGCCTTTCGGATGCGGTCATTTCTACCGATCTGGAGGGCAGAATTGTCACCATTAACGATGCCGCGCTGGCACTTCTGGGTTGCCCTCTGAATCGGAATGGCAGCAAGCAGCAGCAAATCTGGATTAAGAAACTCACTGGGCGACGGGTTTGGGAAGTAGTGCCCATTGAAAATTTGCGATCGCGCCTCGAAGATAGTCTCAAACACGGCGCACGGCAATACGTCCCCGAACAGAGTTTAACGGCCAGCGTCTATCAGGTGAGCGACGCGGCTTCGGTTCCTGCTCTGGCTCCACCGATCTACCGTCCCGGAGAACCTGACCTGACGCATATTCTGGTTGGGAGCGATTACGCCTCTGGAGCATCTCAAAATCACCGCCATACCCGCGACTCCTATCTTCCCTGGAACGAACCCACCCAGGCGAGGGTTGCAATTCCCGCTCAACAGGTTCGGCAGGTGGAACACAGCGTCAACCTGACGGTGAATCCCCTGACGAATCCAGAGGGTAAGGTGCGGGGTGGCCTGGTGGTGCTGGAGGACATCAGCCAGGAAAAACGGATGAAGGCTACTATGTACCGCTACATGACTCCCGGCGTCGCAGAGCGAGTCATGGCTCTGGGCGAAGATGCCCTGATGGTGGGCGAACGCCGCGACGTGACGATTCTCTTTTCCGACATTCGCGGCTACACCTCTCTGACGGAGCAGATGGAAGCTGCTGATGTGGTCTCCCTACTGAACAACTACTTTGAAACGATGGTGGAGGCGGTCTTTAACTACGAAGGCACCCTCGACAAGTTCATCGGTGACGCGCTAATGGCGGTCTTTGGTGCCCCCCTGCCTCTCTCCAACCATGCCTGGATGTCGGTGCAGGCCGCTCTCGATATGCGCCGCCGTCTGGCAGAATTCAACCAGAAACGACGCCTCGCCAGCCAACCACTGATCCGCATCGGCATTGGCATCAGCTCCGGTGAGGTGGTTTCTGGCAACATTGGTTCTCAGAAGCGGATGGATTATACGGTCATTGGTGATGGGGTAGATATCAGTTCCCGACTGGAAGGGGTGACCAAGGAATATGGCTGCGACATTATCCTCAGCGAGTACACCTACAATCTCTGTCGTGACAATGTCTGGGTGCGAGAACTCGATCGCATTCGGGTGAAAGGCAAAACTCAGCCTGTCAGTATCTATGAGTTGCTGGGCGATCGCTCCACTCCCCTCGACCCTGTGACTGAGGAATTCCTCATGCTCTACGAGGCAGGCCGTAACGCCTATATGAATGCCTACTTTAAGGATGCTATTCGCTACTTTAAAGCTGCCGAGCAAATTAACAAGAATGATCGCGCGGTTCAGGTACATCTGGAGCGATCGCAGACCTACCTCCATACGCCACCATCAGCTAATTGGGATGGCGTGTATACAATGCTGACAAAGTGAGTTAGTTGGCTGCAGAAGCGCCCCTGTGAAATGTCGGCTTAGAATAGCTGGTAATCCGGATAAGAGGTCTATATGAGGATCAGTCTCACGCCTGAACAGGAACGCTTGATTCAAGCTAAGCTTCAGGGTGGCAAATATCAGTCTGCCGAAGAAATTTTGGAACTGGCTCTACGGTTACTGGATGAGTATGATCGCTCTGAAGCAGAGTGGGTTGAAGAGGTCAGGGGCAAGATTGATGCGGCGATCGAAGCCTCAAACCATACTACTCCGGTTGATGGTGAAACATTCGTGAGTGGTATTCTGGAGCGATTCCAGCAGGCAAAACAGGCATGAGCCATTACGTTATTAACGTTCTTGCCAGTCAGGATCTCAACGAAATTGCTGACTACTTTGCCGAAAATAGCATTGAAGCGGGTGAAAAATTTTTCCGTACATTCAATCGAAAATGTCAACAACTTGTCGCTTTCCCTAGCAGTGGCAAAAGCTATGATTCAATTCGTCCTTGACTCAGAGGACTATCCCTGGAAGGTTACATTATTTTCTACAGGGTTCTAGACGATGTCATCGAGATCCTGAGAGTTATCAGCGGTCGTCGAGATTTCCCTGCTCTTTTTGAGGAAACCAATTGATTTGGTTTCTTCTAGAACCTATTTGGTGATTGGAAAGTCCATATAGCGCTTTGCAAGCGCGTGTGGTACAAAGTTTTTGTTGAGAGCCGCGCGGAGCGCGGCTCTCAACAAAAACTTTGGTTCGATCTCAGCGCAAAGCGCTGTATGTTACTGGAACTAGCGATCGCTGATGATTATATCCAGACGCTGGATGCCAGGTTAATGAGTTCCATGAGTTTTGTCGAACGAATCCCGACCTGCGAATTGATCGGAATGCGAATGGAGAGATTATCGTGATGCCTCCTGCGTTTTCTGACACTGGAAACCGGAATGGCAAAGTTTTGGGACAGCTTTATGTCTGGTCTGAAGCGGACGGAACTGGAGAGGTGTTTGATTCCAGTTCAGGTTTTACCTTACCCAATGGGGCGAAGCGATCGCCCGATGCAGTCTGGATTCTGAGCGCCTGCTGGAATGCACTCTCAGCGGAACAGCAGGTGTCTTTTGCGGCGATCGCGCCTGATTTTGTTGTGGAGTTACGCTCTGACAGCGATACGCTCGTGGGTCTGAAGGAAAAGATGGAAGAATATGTCGCCAATGGTGTGCGATTGGGGCTGCTCATCGACCGAAAGAATCGTCAGGTTCACATCTAATCGACCGAATCAGGAACCAAAGGTTTTGCATGATCCTGAATCTGTGAGCTGCGACCCTGAACTGACGCTGTTTGTTCTGAAGCTGACAAAGATTTGGTAATCAAGCGATCGTAGCAGGGTCATTTCATTCTCGATTTGGGGTATGAATTTACCCAAAGTTGAACTGTAGGATGGGCAAAGGACGGCAGTCCGTGCCCATCACCATTCGTATGCATTGATGGGCAAAGCGAAGCGTGCCCATCCTACCCTGCTCATACCATATCAGGATTTATTTGAGAATGAAATAGCCCTGGATCGTAGGCACCCTTTTGTACTCCTCTCGATTTGCTTGCACCGCATCCCAAACATCAACTTTCTGCTGAAGATTAAGCCATAGCTGCGGCCCATTGCCGAAGGCTTTTCCGATACGAATTGCTACATCTACAGTAATTGGCCTGCGTCCCTGAATAATTTCATTCACAGTCCGTCGAGAAACTCCAAGAACTTCGGCAAAGGCCGTTTGGGTCATCTCCAAGTCTTCAAGTGCATCTGCAATGACTTCACCTGGATGAACGGGTCTAATCTCTCTCCCACCAAGAATATCTTGTAAATTTTGCATACAACGATTTCAATCTTTCAAATGAGTTCTTTAGGAGGCGGTGATCAGTTAGTGATAGTCTTCAAGGTCTAATTCATAAGCATTGTTGCCTTTGAACTTGAAAGTAATTCTCCAATTGCCGGACACTTTAATTGACCACGTTCCTTTGCGGTCGCCTTTAAGTTCATGCAGATCGTACCCCGGCACTCTTATATCATCAATCACTGTTGCAGAATCGATGACTTCAAGTCGCACTCTAATTTTCTTTTCGAGTTCTTTCGGTACACCCTTCGTCTTGCCTTGCTTTAATAATTTCTCCAGAGCTTTGTCTTTAAAGGTTTTGATCACAACCTACCAACCCTCATGTACGCTTATTGACCCTAAATTTAGTGGGCGGGGGTTGCTTGGCTATAAGTGTAACGTCTAAGGTTACAGTTGTCAAAGCCGCAATAGACAAAGCGCCCGCACTGCGGGCGCTTTGCTGTGGTTAGGAGGCGATCGCAGAAAACCCTCTGCGATCAGAGTGCGATCGCTCTAGCAGTCGTAGTAGAGTGCGAACTCGTAGGGGTGCGGACGCAGGCGCATGGGGTTGACTTCGTTGTCCAGCTTGTAGTTGATCCAGTTGGCGATGAAGTCTTCGGTGAACACGCCGCCTGTGGTCAGGAAGGCGTGATCCTTCTCCAGATTGCTCAGGGCGTCCTCCAGCGAACCGGGGGTGGAAGGCACCTTCGCCAGTTCTTCGGGGCTGAGGTCGTAGATGTCCACATCTAGCGGAGAACCGGGGTCGATCTGGTTCTTGATACCGTCGATACCTGCGCACAGCATGGCCGCGAACGCCAGGTAGGGGTTGGAGGTGGCGTCGGGACAACGGAACTCCAGGCGCTTCGCCTTCGGGTTGCTGCCGGAGAGAGGAATCCGCACGGAAGCGGAGCGGTTGCCCTGGGAGTAGGCCAGGTTTACCGGAGCCTCGAAACCGGGCACCAGTCGCTTGTAGGAGTTGGTGGTGGGGTTGGTAAAGGCCAGCAGCGAAGGCGCGTGCTTCAGGATGCCGCCGATATACCACAGCGCCATCTGGCTCAGACCTGCGTACTGGTCACCAGCAAACAGAGGCTGACCATTGCTCCAGATGGACTGGTGGGTGTGCATACCGGAACCGTTGTCGTTGAACAGCGGCTTGGGCATGAAGGTAATCGTCTTGCCGTACTTCTTGGCGACGTTCTTGATGCAGTACTTGTAGGTCATCAGCCAGTCAGCGGCCTGAACCAGAGTACCGAAGCGGAAGCCCAGTTCGCACTGACCGCCCGTTGCCACTTCATGGTGGTGCTTCTCAATGGGAACACCGCAGGCTGCCATCGTCAGCAGCATATCGGTCCGCATATCCTGAGAGGTGTCGGTGGGGGAGACGGGGAAGTAGCCTTCCTTGTAGCGGGGTTTGTAGGCCAGGTTGCCGCCTTCTTCGACGCGGCCAGTGTTCCAGCGGCCTTCCACAGAATCCACATGGTAGTAGCTCTCGTGCTCATTCTGGTCGAAGCGAACATCATCAAAGATGAAGAACTCGGCTTCAGGCCCAAAGAAAGCGGTGTCACCAAGGCCCGTAGATTTCAGATACTCAATCGCTTTGCTGGCGATGACGCGGGGGCAACGGGAGTACCATTCGCCAGTACGTGGCTCTTTAATGCTGCAAATGATGCTCAGCGTTGGCTCTTTCATGAAGGGGTCGATCCATGCGGTGGTGGGATCAAGCACCATCGTCATGTCGGACTCGTTGATCGCTTTCCAACCCCGGATACTGGAACCATCGAAGGGTACGCCATCAACAAAGCTGCTCTCGTCAATCTGATCGTGATAGACCGTCAGGTGCTGCCAGATCCCCGGCATATCAATGAACTTCAGGTCGATCATTTTAATGCCCTGGTCTTTAATCCATCCCAGGACTTCTTGTGCGGTCTGTGCCATGACTACTCCTTACTGATTGGCAATCTCAATGCTTGAATCGCTAGAGGAAAAATTAAGCATCTGGTGGATGAGCAGCTTCGCCAAAGGGATAGGCGCTGTAAGGCTAACCCGTTTGCAGTGCCGTCTGAACTCGCGGTGGGGACTGTCCGTCGGGCGATGTCCTGGACTTGGTTCGCTCTCGTCCACTGTTACTGTCACAGCAGTGAGTGGATTCAGAACTCGCCTCGACCGGGTGCCATTGCGCCACAATTGACCAGCTTCCCTGCACCTGAATCATCGTAGGGAGTGGTTTGCGCGCAATTTGTATCGTGAATTACAAAAGGAACTCCTCCGTCAAGATGTAAGCATTTTTTTTGTCTTCCAGTTTGCGACACAAAACTTAATCCCATCAGAGTTGCTCAGTCACGGTTTTGCCGCAAAACCGCTCAATCCACCGTGATAAACTTGACCTTAAAGTTTGCTCAGGATTGCTTGTTTAACAAGCCTGGATAAAACCAGCCAGATAGGAGAAGAATTTCATGCGGGACGCTGTCACAAGCCTGATTCAAAGCTATGACATCAAAGGGCGCTACCTCGATCGCGATGCCCTTGACACGCTAAAAAGTTACTTTGGCACTGGAATGAGCCGTGTCCAGGCCGCCAGTGTGATCAATGCCAATGCATCTGCGATTGTGAAGCAGGCCGGAGCCAAGCTATTTGAAGACATCCCCGAACTCATCCGTCCCGGTGGGAACGCCTATACTACTCGCCGCTACGCCGCCTGCCTGCGCGACATGGACTATTACCTGCGTTACGCCACCTATGCTCTGGTTGCAGGTAATACTGACGTTCTGGATGAACGTGTCCTGACAGGACTGCGCGAAACCTACAACTCACTCGGTGTACCGATTGGTTCAACGGTGCGCGGCATTCAGATCATGAAAGAGATTGTGAAGGAACAGGTCGCCGCTGCTGGTGTCAGCAGTGCTGACCTCGACCAGCCCTTTGATTACATGAGCCGCGAACTCAGCGAGAAAAATATTTAATTGAATTGTTTTTGTCTTGACACAAAAAGTAAGCCCTGCAAAGCAGGGCTTACTTTTTGTGTTTATGCCATCCGCGCCTCTGGTTCTTCGATCCAAATCGCAAAACCTTTCGCAGTCTGAGTCACAACCGCACCATCCCCCCGGTTCGCTAAGCGCTGGATGAGCTGGTTCGCCTCCTGTATGTCAGCAACGGCTTTAAACAGGCTGTAAAACTTGTTCTCATGCGCAATGGCTGCAAGTCGCTTGTCAAGATCTGGCACCTGGATGTGGCAGGGGCGGTACTGGCTGGGAGATGAGAGCATCTTATAAAGGGATCGCCCCTGTAATGACTCATCCGGTAGGCTTGAGGCACTTCTAGACTGGGCTGGCTGGGCAGTTGGTTCTAGAGTCCACAAACCATAGCCTTTGGGAGCCTTGGTCATGACTACAGAGTAGCCGCGCTGGGTGAGCTTCTGGGCGAGTTCAAGCGATCGCTTCTGGTCCCGATGGAACTGGAAGAAGCTGTAGTAGCGACCGTTGACCTGGATCGCAGCTGTATGCTCGTTGGCATCAGGCAGGTAGATGTGACACGAGCGGTATTCCCGTCTCGATAGAATCTGTGGCCCAGAAGAAGATGAGAGTGAGATTGAGGATTGCATAGGTGTGACGCAGGCGGGGGAGGGGCGTAGCTTCGCAGTTCCCTGAAGGGGTAACCACCTTTGTTCACAATTGTTTACCGCCTGTTCAGAAATGCCATCCGGTAAAACACGGGATGCTGCCAAAAAAGGGAGTGTGGCACCAAAAGCCGCACTCCCTTTTTAACTTTGGTCATTCAACAGGGCCACCGCAGTGCAGCGTCTCTTTAAGATCGTGAACAAAGTAACCTGTAATTGTTTTTGAGAGAGGGGGGGGGGGGGGGGGGGGGGGGGGGGGGG
>CAZVXA010000022.1:0-25702 GCA_964630955.1 uncultured bacterium
ATGGGTGCCTCCAGGCAACCCTTTCAGGTGTTGCACTTCAGATTTGAATTGGCGAAGTAATAGAAGAGTATCAATCACTGAGGACAGGGTCGAGTAAAAATAAACTCGACCCTGAAACACTTGTGTTGCGCCTCTTTGAATGAAGAAAACGAAAAAGAGGAGTGATAAAAGACAGAGAAAAGAATCAAAAATAAATAGCTGATCAACCCTCTTGACTTCGTCGGACTCAGGGCATATTGTTAGCCTGCTGTCTCACTTCACAGATATCCTTGAATTCAAAATTCACACAATCATCTCCTACAAAGATCCAGATACTTCCAACACAGCCTGAAAAACCGCCTGATCTAGGCGACCTTGATAAAATAATCGAAGATGAGAGTCTTGGTCTTGACCTGTTCCTGATATTGTATATATCCCTCGTTGAGATTGCGATGACCTAACTACATCAGCAAGTGCCGTCAAAATACGCTGGCGCTGCTGAGGTTTGGTCTTGTCGCTTCTGCCCAACAACGAGAGAACTCTTGCAGATGTATAGGCTACCGTAGCACTTTGGTCATAAAGCCGCTTGATTAGACTATCAACAACTTCACCCTCAATCCGTTGTAACCGGGTGAGTGTTTCCATTGCCGCCTCTCGTACATAATGGTCATCTAGTAAAGCCTGCTGCAACGCATCAAGGGTATTGGCTGAAATCCTATTTAAATGGCTTATCAACTGAATAGCTGCCACCCGACCAGAAACCGCATTGTGCTTTCTGACAGCTTCTGCAAGCAATGGCTCCAAGTTAAAGTCACCAGCAAGGTTGGCAAAGGTCGCTGGTGAACGCTCAGCATAAACAGCGACATCAGCTAAAAGTAACGTATGCTTCCAAAAGTAGCCATCATTACAGACATTTGTAGACAGGGTTTCGGCTAACCAGCTAACTAAGAAACTAAAAATTTCTGGCTCGTTTTCAACAAGAACTGCATACTTTTCTGATGCGTCTTTAAATATGCTCCCTGTACCTATCCAATAGGTGACAGAAGTTGCAATTTCCCCAAGCAAATTCTTAACCTCATCTCCTTGCCCAGCTAATGTCTGTGCAGCAGTAATGGTATAAGTTTTGAGGGCTTTTTCAGCCGTTTCTATTAGACCAATTTCCGGGTTGCTACGCTTCTGCTGAAGCGCACTTACCGATGATTGAATGATAGGACAAGGTACTCTTGGTAAAGCACAAACATCTTCTAAACCATCAAGGTTTAATGTCTTTAGCCAAGAGCCTGGATCTTCTGTATAGCTTTGTGTGTTATTTTCCAAGCTTAACCAGCAGAGCGCAAAGGTCATAGCCTTCTGAACTTGCTTATTTCCATTTTCAAAAGCTTGTCGAAAGGTTTGCCAGGTTTCTGAGGTAAGTTCTGCAATGCCCGTCAAGTTTTCTTCAGCAGCACTTACATTGCATTCATCAGATTGGAGTATTTTTGCCCATTCCTCAATGAAATTTGGATTATCGTGAATAAAGTCGTACTGAGTTGAGCGAATAATTCCACGTACAAACGGAGATTCCTCCTTATAATTGTGTATTGCTTGCCCAAGAGCCTCTAAAATGTAGGGATCAAGTGCAGAAGTCCGAAAAAATCGCTTTTCTCGTTTAACGGCAGTGATTCCACCAGTCAGTACTAGAGAAGCACGAGTACGAGATCGATCTTCTCGACTACTTAGCAACGCGATTAGACCATCGATTGTTTGAGGGGTGAGTTGTCTTTCATTCTCTGAAAGAAATAGAGCGGCATGGTTAGCTATGTTCTCATCCCAATGATTCAACCAAGCTTCTATTGTCGGTAATGCATCTTGTGTTGGGTCTTGTAATAAAGGTAAGAACTGACGAACAGTTTCTTCGTTGCCGTTATTGAGTAACTGGTCTAAAGCCTTAGCAGCAGCGTAGGTTAGTGTTAGACCTCGCTCAATACCTGCTTCGTATAAGTTTGTAATCTTGCTCTGCTCAGGGCTATTAGCTAAAGCTAGCCACTGACCATCTAGGTTGATTGCTTCATTGAAGTAGGTTAGTAGATCGTTAACAATTGTTCCCAGCACAAGCGGAGACCATAAATCTACGCTGCCACCCAATGTTTCTTGCAGTTGAGGGTGGATCTGGAGCAGTTGAGGACTGCGTAAACCTAGTGCTTTTGCTCGGCTCCAAGAATCGGAAATCTGTCTGGCAATAATGCGGGACTGTGCTAATAAATCAGGGTAAGGAATTAGGAATTGATGTAAACCTTGCAGGATTTCTGCCTTCTGATATTCATCAGCAATATTTGACGCTGCTAATAGCGCATCCTGTAGCAGACTCTTCTCTTGTCCTTCTAGGCAAAACCTCGATAACCTTGCCAATGCTCTCGCCTTATCATCAGGGTCTGAAATAGTTTGGGCAGTTAGCAAAGTTTCTTCTAAAATCTGGTCATAGCTTGATGTAGGTGTGCTTGGCAGAAGATACTCAAATACTCGACAACGCAGATGAGGATCGTTAATAGTCCGTGCAACTTCTAAGGATTGATTAAATAAATGACCAAAACGAAAGGGAAGATACCGAGCCAGCCTGAGTAAAGCTCTTGCATGGAAGTAAGGGTCTTCAACCTGATTAATCATTTCCAGGATACGAGCAGGTTTATCGTAGCTATTACGTATCTGGGGTGCTAGAGATTGAATTACAGATTCTCCACTCGTAGCGTTCAGTAAATTAAGGGTAAGGACTTCTGGAAGCAAATTAGAATTTGCTTTCACTAAAGGAACCACAGCATCCAGAAAAACTGAACGTAATACATCACGAAAGTCTGGTCGAAGTTTCTCTGTATTAATATTCTCAATAGCATCGACCACTTCAAGGGGGATGTCAGAACGTGGATTGAAACGAGGTGGTAATGGTTCTACAAACCAGCTAGCTATATATTCACTCCAGGTCAAGTTCTGCGTTTGATGAAGTAGGGCTAGAGAGTGAACAATGAGATCTGCTGATGAAGCAACCATTTTATCTAAAGCGAGAGCGCAATTATATATAAAATCGTCCCCTCCTCCACCTTCTCCCAAGAATCGGCAGATCCAATACTCTGCATTGACATAGGCTCTTGGGAGAGGTGATAGATGCTCATCCCAAGTCGTATATTCTAAAGGCTTATTGCTATAGGTCAACGTAAGATTGGCTAATGTAGATAGTAAATCTTTCCAATGCAAATCTTGCAGACTTTGGGCAAGAATTTCTATAGAGAGAATGACTTGACCCCGCCTAGCAATGGTTAAATAATCTTGACCATCTTTTGTTTTTAATTTTTCAGGATGAATTAGCGGTTCTGGTAATTCGACTTCGGCTTGCAGTGCACGGGTGATAGGGTCTCTGAGAAATTCTTTTAGCTGTAAAAGCTCATCAAAGATCAATTTAAATACTTTCTGGTTGTCGCTGGTTGCTGGGGTATTTCCTAGTACTGAAATAACATCTTCTCCCAATGCAGCTAGAGCAATGAATGCATCAGCTTGTTGTTCTGAATGTTTGGAATTTGTCCAGAGATTTCTGAGATAAGGAATCAGGGATTCAGTAGGCTCATCTTTTCGAATAGCCGAAAGGATTCGGTTAGTTAATGGTGAGTCACGATAAATAGCTTCGACCTTAAACTCAGGCGGTATTTTTACTTTGTTGAGATCCCCATCCATTGCATTGTCAAGATATACAGCAGCATTATAGATAGGATTATCTGCTCCAAAGTCTCCAATGTAGTATTCGCGATTGCGTGCAATTTCGTCCTGACGTAGTTTGTCTGGTTTTTGCAAAAACAGCACAATATCACGATACTTACGTAAAACCTCAGGAGCCTTATAGTTGTAATAACCACCATAAAGAGCAACAATTAAACGTAACCAAGCTGGATTAGACTTAATGCGATCAACCAGCGATGGATTTTGTTGTAAGGCTTTTCTGAAGGGAAGATGAGTGACAGGAAGATCAATAGTTTTTTGCTGCACTAGCCTGTCATATTTATCTTTTTGGTCTCGATAAGCAGCTTGAGCGATCGCAACATTTGTTTGTAATTCCTGATACTTATTGAAATCGTTTGCTTTTAACTCTTCCCATTCTTCTTCGGTGGGCAATTTAGGTGGAGTTGGTTCTTTATGTTCAGGTTGTGGACTGATGATATCCTGAATACATTTATTGATGGGGTAATTCCACGCTCCATTGTCATGGGGCAAAGCCTCTAGAAGAGCTTGAGCAATAGCTGGCGTAAACCACTTCTGTTGTCGAATCAAAGTTGCCGCAGCAGGAACAAGATCAAAATCCAATTGTGGCGGATTTCTTAAGATTTCACAGAGCCATTTCTCAATTGCATTTGAATTTCTATGTGAATAAAGTTGGGAAAGAGCATTTTCAATTTGTTTCTGTAGGTTCTCAAACCGCATTAGTCTGTTGCGGTTAGCATAGGTGGACAACAACTTTTGTGCGACCTCTTGAACAATAGCTTCCGAAACCGTTACCATTTCATCCATTGCTGCTACAATCAGCAACGATGTTCGTGGCAACAAGTCCTCCAAAGGATCATCGGCATCTAGAAGTGCTCTCAGCATAGCTTCGTAAGCTACGGGTCCCCAAGCAGAGCTGACGTGCCCTAGCGCCAGCAAGATGGGTTCTCGCCAACGTGGATCGCCTAACCGAGCTATAACCTCTTCGCCTGCATTTTCTTCAGATCGAACTAGATAAAGAGCTGCCAAATATTCTTGAAATGTCAAGTGCAAAAATCCATAAAGAAATTCCCCACGAGCTGCCAGAAGACCAACATCTTCCCGGACAATTCGCAGGAAATTTTCTACTTTTTCATGCATGATTTGATCTCGCGATCGGAAACTCGGCGACTCCTGTAAATACTTGGCGACGAGTTCTTTCAATTCTCTATGCTCAATCAACCCAGTTGGATAGTTCTGGTGAATATGAGCTGCTAGCGGAGATAGCACCATGATTAATTCTTCGGCACTTAATCCTGTCTTTCTCCAATCTTCAATTAGGATCTCCATCGCAAGTTGATAAAGCTCAGCCCGGTGTTGAGGCAGGCTACCTCGTGAGTGGAAAACTAATCCAAGAATTGTAACCAGTAGTGGGTTACTTGCTAGCTCTCGAATGCGTGGACGTTCCGGATCGTAAATTGCTGACTTCAATGCTTGCGATTCGTTAGCTGCAATTTCCTCAATCACTTCAGGTGGGTCATTCAGTCTGATTTGCTGATAAATAGCCAGTGTCCAAGTATCACAAAAATGTTCCACGGCAACCCGGCGCATTGGCTCGATTGTAACGTGAGTCAAGTTTCCTCTTAATGGGGAAGCGTGGTAACCCACAATACGGCTGGTGATAATGATCTGGTTGCCACCAGTTGAAACTGGAGTTCCAAAATCAAGAAGATCCCACCAATAATTATTCAACTGTTGACTTTTGGTTTGTCCTTTGCCGTTAATCCAGTCTTCAATAAAAGTCTCGATCTCGCGGACAATATCTTCTCGCGTAGTTGAACCTGTAATTTCATCTAGACCATCTAAGATAATGACTGCTTCTCCTCTTCGGAGATAGTTTTTGATGAGAGCATTTAGGCTCTGTGTTTCTAGCCTTTCACCGTTATGACTGGGAAACTGACCAAACCAGGGATGGTATCCTAAATAATCAATCAGCATTAAAGGCTCTTTTTCATAAGCCTCAGCATAGTCTGATATACGGAGCAAAACGGGTAAACGGGTAAGACCTAAGTTTACGGTTTTGCTACTTTCTTTAATTTCTGGATCAACCTCCTTTAAAGAAACAATCACATTATTTGTCTTAGTCAACATCGCTTGAGCTAGCTTGACTGTTAACCATCGAGCAAGTGTTGTCTTCCCACTTCCAGGATCACCTAAAATAACAAGCCATCTTTCATCTTGAAATGCTTTACCTAACGTAACCACTTCAGATTGAATGTTGAAATCGGAAGATGAACGATCTCGCTCTACAAGCGAAGGCATGAGGGGATGTCCAACCAGAATTTGTCGTCTGATAAACCCTCGTTCCTCTTCTATTTCCTGAGCAGTAAAATCTTCTTCTATGAGAGGCAAGATACTGAACAGGTACTCTTCCTCCCTTTTCAAGGCTTCATAAGCATTCAGGCGTTCTGTAGAAGTAGCTAGATCTCCTTTAAGGGCAACATAAACTTTTTCTAATGGTACGGTTGGATAGCCTTGTATCTCGCGTACACCTCGTAATTCCAACCGATTATGGTAACGAATCAACCATTCTAAATATGGCTCAGGAGATGTCAGAAGAAGTTGTGAATTATTTGAATTACTCTCATTTAGAGAAAACAGTTGCCCACCTTCGTGATCCTGCCAGCGCAAATATAATATTGGGCGATACCATTGATTTCCTTCTGCCCCCATTGCTTCTTGCCCTTGGCTAATAGCAGTTGCCAAAGCATTTTTACGACCAAGAGAACGATAAAACTGCTCGGCAAACTGGGTTGCACTATCGACTCGAACGCTATACTGCATTGCAACGACTGCGGGTAGGCGATGACTGATCAAGCGTTGAGCTAAGCCATTAAACACAGAATCCCCACCTAACGCCATACCAGACTTGCAAGCACTTAAAACTGCAACACCAACACCCCCTTGGCGATTCAACTGATCTCCAAAGCCAGTCTTTTGAAGTAACTCACCTAGTTCAATAGCGCTGACATAATCAGCTTCATCTTCTTCAGTCTCGAAGAGAAGATATCCTTGTGGTTCAGGTAGATCTGCTCCACAAGATTTACATTGGCTTGTACTTAGATCCTTATGGATGGTGCGGCAGAAATCCTTGTTACAACGCTTACCAAAGAATCCATGCCCATCGAAATGAAAAACGTGTGGTTGATGTTCAGTCAAGTAGGCACGGAGGTGGTTGATAGAAGCGACTTCCAGGATGTCAACCTGAATGTATTTCTCTTCCTGAGCTTTCTCCAACCCTTTCAGAACAGCTTTTTGCTCTCTTTTGGAGAGAGGCGGCAATCCGTTATCTTCATCTGAAGCTTCTGAGGATACTAAAAGGACTTTAAGTTGTTGGATAGGAGGTAATTTTGGTACAGTTGCCACGTGTGCAACATAACGCGAGAACCTGATCTGATGGTGAACTAAAAATTTTTCCCCATTATGCGCTAATTCCCACGGGTAATCAGGGAGGCGACTACGCTTTGCAATATCTGCACTGAATTTGAGTTGAACGTGAAGTTGGGTTTCCTTGATTTCTGCGTGCGAGATTGCACGTTGCAGCACATCCCGTACTTTCCCCTGTGGAAACAGCGCATCGTATATTGCCTGTCCAATTCGAGCGAGCATAGAAGGATGAAAACTTTGGCGATCGCTGCTCAACCATCCTTGCTGTGCCATCCATTCTTGCTCCGCCTCCTCCGGAAAAGCAGAAGTTCTAAATTCATTCACTTCCAGAGCTTTAATCAGAGTGGTTCGCCATCGATTAGAAGTTTCAAAGAAAGGGAGTTTTGAATCAGCTTCATCTCCCCCTGCTACATCAGATTCTACGATTACTTTGAAATGGACTTCATCAACGGCTGACAGATAAACGTTCAGTAGTTCCATACACTAGCCAGTAGGAATTAAAGCAAAAAATCAAACAACACTCGGTGGTTCTTCCTCATTACCTTTGAAAAGAGCTTCTAAGCTTCGTTTTACACTTGAAGGAACCTTGTCTGGGTGTAACGCTCCATAAAATTCCATCAAGCGTTCTTTGTCAAAAAGAGGTGATAACGTAACTTTCACTTTATGAACGTTATCACGACTAATACTGCCACCTATCTCAGCTCCACCTATCGGGACAACGTTTACTTTGAGGCCACCAGTGCCTCCGCGTTTAACAGTTACCTGGAGTTCCAATTCAACCGAGTTTACAAATAGAACAGGGGCATCTTTAGTTTGCCCTGGAGCAGTAGAAAGTAGTTCTTGCTTGACTTGCTCAACTAACTCTGCCAAACCAATTGAATTATCATCCGGCATAATATTGAATCTCCACCTGAACCTTTAACTCTTTAATCGTAATCAAGATATTTCTATACAGCCACTCAATCACAGTAGTTTTCTGAGGACGAAACCACAACCATAACATCGGTGCGTTTTGTATAAAAAAGTACGTGTGCATGAAAAATCCTGATAATTTACCTTTTTCGCAAAAGTCTAATCTTTCTAGTGCAAGGCTTTTGGGCGAAGCAGACTAACGTTGCCCATCACCCGCCGCAGATAGCCTTTGCATCCCAAACCAATCAACTCTCGGCGGTCGGTGTGCACGGGCGTTGTTAGCTTGCGTCTGTTACCTGTGAGTAGGAGTTGCTTAAGGCTACTAAAGCTTGCGGGTGTTGGGTTTCGTGCCTCAACCCAACCTACGCGATCAGCGATCGCACTTATCAACCGCTACTGAGCGCGATCGCTTGTCGGTATCCCGCCCTACGTCAGCATATCCTGTGGCTTTCCCAGAGGCATTGGCTTCTTAGGGCATCCTTCCCATCTGCTGCATCCGGTTGGCACCTACTCAGTAAGCTGAGAGCAAACAGCGGGTTACTTCGTTCCTGATTACCGTTGATAGAGTCGTTAGGATGATGCTTTCCGCCGGGTTTCGTGGGAATGCATACGGGTCGCAGCCGTAAACGCCCGCCCCAATATCCTTTGCCTTTTGGCTCCAGCCTTCAGCCTGATTTGGCTGGGTTGACTTCACGACGGTTCAAATACATCTTTGCTTTCGCTATCCATGAACTCATGCTCGACGGGATGACCGAATGAGGCTTTCAGCGACCGCCTTTTCACCTCGCTTTACGGATTGATGACCAGTCGCTACCGTAGAGGTGATGCTGTTACCCCTTGCATCTGGGGAGAGGGACTTTCACCCTCACGGTAATCAAGTTGTCGAGGTTCAAACCTCGCCACCCGTCCCTGAGTATGACTACTCATTTAGGATGAACGAATCGCACACGTTCCTGGTCAGCGGCGGCAGATAACCTCTGCATCACTACCAAGATCTCTCAACCGTCCGGCTGCACCAGGGTTGTTATGCGGCGTTTCTACGAAAGCTAAAATGCTTGACTATAAAACTTCTTCAGCTAAAAGTTGCCCCTTAACCCGTTCGTATTCATCCTCAAGAAGCCAGTCTTGGGCTGTTTCATAATTGGAGTGAGCCACTACGAGTTTGTATTCCAATGCAGGGTTGAAGATACGACAAGTGCCGTCCTGATCACCCACAAGCATAAGAATCTTAGGTGGAAAAATAACGGGATCAACCCAGAGTTCCAGGAATTTCCAAGTTTTAGCTTGTTCTGCGAGGGCTGGTGCGTGGGATTGCATGATATTCACCTGTTGTCTTCACGACTTTGATCTCACCGTAGTAAAGTGGGATTTGAATGCCATCTGCCTTAATTATGTAACCGATTGGCTCTGAAAAGTAGAGCCCATATCGTTCGTAATCATCGTCTTCATCTCCTACCCCTGTTTGCTCTCCACCTGTAACAATAGCCTGTGTGACTCGTTCTAGGGTTTCGCGATCGTTGAATACGTGCGCTCTGCCTTCTCTCCGGAGCAATCGTTGGACTTGAGGGGTATTCGGTAAATGGCGATCGATCAGGCTTGGTCGGGGATCTGGAGTGATATCTCGGTCAATTCCGCTCATGGATTGGGCGATCGCACATTAATTTCAGAACCATCATTGTATGCGATTGTGCGGGTTGCCAAACCTGTAGGGGTTATGGAGCGGATTTCATCATAATGCATTCGTACAGCAGATACCTTGCTGTCATGTCTGCTCAGGCAAGCCGAGATCTCCATAGGCACTTGCAATGACAACAACATAGCCGTCCGGATCACGAAGCCAAACTTCACGATGGTTGGCATTGGGATTCACTTGTGGCGCTTCCAGAACCTGTGCAGCGTGCAACTGAATCCGGCAAAGTGCTTCATCAAAGCTATCAGTTTGGAACCAGAGCACAACTCCGTTTCCATAAGGTTGATACTCGGAATTACCTAAATGTGGATGTTCATGTATATCCCAATGATGGAGTTGCATGATCATCTGACCATCAAACACAAGTCTTTCATATTCAGAGCCACCATGACCACTTTGACACCCGAGTACTGCTTGATACCACAGGCTACTTACTTCAATATCCCGAACTGCGATAAGTGGCTGCGGATTCATCGGTTGCTCCACTAGGTTTACTCCCCAAGTATCGCCGATAACTGAAGCCGCATAACGTTTAAGTTGTGCGGCGGCAGATAACCTCGAACTCAGCACCAAGATCTCTCACCCGTCCGCACCACCGCCTTGTTAGGCTGCTCGGCAACTACTTGCTCCATATCAGGCATCATTTGGGTTTGCAAGCGCACTGAATTCATGGATTTTAAGTTGTCAGGCAAGAACTTTCAAATGTCTCAATTGAAATCCCCTGAACAGCCTTCCAGCAAGACTCCTTCTTGCACCATTCTGTAACATTACGACCATCAGGTGGGTTTGTGATTACTTGGTGGACTTCTCTCGAAATCATTTGAATTGCCTGTTGAAGAGACGGTGTAAGGCTTTGCTGCTTCCAGATCTTATCTAGATCTACATCTTGCTGGGTTTTATAGCTCAGGTATGCCAGGGTATAGGTCACAATATTTGCACGATAACCGCCAAACTTCTCACTCTGGACAATCTTCTCTGCACTTTTGAACAAAATAGCTTTGGCAATGAGGTGAGTAAAATAGGTTTCGTCCGGCTCAGGGCGGCTCTTCTCTGTCAAGCCAACTGTGAACTTGGCAAAGTTTTTTTGGGCACCCAAACTGACGATATGAGGAAGTTGATCCCAGGTATGTTCAAATTTTGCAAGATCGGTTTTGGTAAATTTTTGAGCATTTGGATGGGTAAGCGTGAAAGCTTTTTGCTTGGCAGGGGTGGATTCACGATTCTTGGCATCAGCGTACTGTCCTCGTGCCCGTTCATAGAACCAACGAGTTTGACGCTGAGTACCATCAACAGTAGGTGCCCAAATGGTGCGAGAGAGTTCTTCAACACGAATGTGAAATGGGTCATTGGCGGAGAAATCCGCTTCATTGACCTTATTTTGATTGTTGGCGTAGCGGGAAATCAGAGGCACGATTTCATCCATGCGATCGCGATCCACTACAGTCAATTTGGTTTGGACATAAATTCCAGAAATATCTGCTTTGTCTTTGCGAACGGCTTGATAGAGAGAAGCTGTAGTTTGTCCACCGTTGACGATCTGGAGATCTCGAATTTCGGCAATCCCTTGTCCACCGTTGGGTAAATCGACAAGTTTCACTACCTCAGCAGTTGCAGAAATTCCATTGTTATAGGCAAGGAAACGATGGGGTTCTCTCAGGATCGTTTGACGAATGCCTTTATTGACATTGCCCTTTGCCTGTAAGAAGGAGCGGACGTTGCGTTCCAAGAGTCTTGAACCATATTCAGCGTAGATTTTGCAGAGGATTTCACCGGGAATAATGGCAACATAGGCACGGTAGTCTGCTTGGGATTCTGGCATAGCAAGGCAGGAAATAACAGAATCGTACTGAGTTTGAAAATTAATTTCGATCGCTTCCCGCTTCTGACCAGACGTAACACAGCGATAGGTTCGGCGAAGATCCCAGATGTTATAGGAATAGTTGACTCCGTTTACTTCTTGATTTTTCTTGGTTTGTAATGTGGTGAGTCCGTCGGTGAAGAGGAATAGACGCACATGGCTAAGTTGGCTACGCTGGCTGTGAATTAACTGTGCCATATCGAAAGTAGGGGATGCTTCTTCGATTGATTGATGATATCCCTTGTAGACTTTGCTCAGAAAATTAACCAGTTGCTTAAACGCACCTTCAACAGCATCCTTGCGAATGGTTGTTGGAAGAGGGTTTTGGGTATAGATGGAGACAAATAAATCGAGCCGCCCTTCTTCTGCTTGGAGATTGTAGCCGTTGACTTTGATGCCACGGGCAGCGTGATAGCAAACGTGTCCATCTTCGAGTTCGCCTGCTTCGGTCAAATATTCGATCATGAGGCGGGTGAAGACTTCCTCTCGGAAGGAACCGCCATCTTCCTCGGTCTGATTGCCCTCGGCATCGATGATAACTTCCTGATGAAGGTTTTCAGCAAATCGGGCAAGTTCTAGATCATCGTTACTCATGGCTGATCTCCTACCAGTGCAATCACTTCTGACTCTGGAATGGAGAAGCGTTTGCACTCAGCAACGCTAATGGTATAGCGCACATCTCCTACGCCGTTGCGAAGATCAGATTCAATAATCTTGGGAAAGTCTGCTCCAACTTTGAAGTAGTTACGCTCTCGGATGGTGTAGCCGATATTTTCATAGCGAGTCGCATGAATATCGAGATATCCGACTTCAAATAGGAGGTTTTCTAATTCGTCTCTGGCGATCGCATCACCCGCAACGAGTGATTGCACACTGGCGACCATTACAGGTAATGTCTCCCCTTGCCCTTGTCGCACATCCAGCGAGAGATGAAGCAACACGATCATCCCTGCCCCTGTATCATCAAGTTGCCGTTCGCTGGCGATCGCTAATTTTTGATGTTGTTTCGCACTGGTTGTTTTCACCTCGACCGCACAACCGGAAAACTGGAAATCTTGTTGAGTTCCTTTTGGACCAGTCCAACATCGGAGACCTTTAAGCAACTCCAAATGGGGAAATACTAATTGTCTCAAAAACCACAATTCCCCATAAAGCCCTTGTTGAGCAATCTCACTCAATCCCTCTGGGCTATGCTTTTCTAAAAAAGTTTGCCATCGTTTTAGGCGGGTGATAAAGGCTGAAATAGCGGCTCGTCCGTCTGTCACAGAAGCAAGATAATCAACAATATCTTGAACTAATGTCGTAAAAATGTCTTTATACCTGGCATTAGTCAGAATGAGTTGAAGAGTACCATACTCTTCACCATCTTGTGGCAAAGCGACTCGGTTCACTGTAAAACTGCTGGAAGCAGGATATGTTGCCTTTCGATCAAGAAATTCGCTGCTGACGCGAAGCATTAATAGTCGAGTGTTAGAGGGCTTTTCGAGCGCAAGATAAACATCGTAATTTACGTTTGGCAAAATACGACGAGTCAAATAGCCGGAAGAGACATCGTTTCCGTCCTGCTCTAAGAGGTTCCAGACATCTTCAATCTTCATAGCTATCTACGAACTCCTGTTCCCAATAAACATTATTCACTTTGTATTCCACGGACTTAGCGGAATTGCTACTGGGGAAACTGATACCAAAACCAATGACAGGGATCTCAGAATTGATAGCCTTTGGATCTAATGGATAAAGCAAGAGCAACCCATTCCGAGGATTGCGCTTCTCTCGAATTACTTTGCCGTCAGGTGTTTTACTTTTGCTCTCTGGCTTTCCAGCTTCTTGTCTACGCTCTTTTGTAATGTTGATGATTTCTTCTTGAACAGATGGAGAGAAATCTAACATTTCATCTGGTGGATTCAATAGTCGAGATTTAGGTAATCGATACTCTGACGATGAAGAATCAGCATCATTTTTTCGCTGTGTTAAGCCAATTTCTAATCCAGCTATCGCGTACTTATTTTCGGCTTTTTCCTTAGATATTAAGGCGATCGTCCAAGACACCAGTTCATTTTGCTTAAGCTGAGCTTGGATATAATCAATTAAGCTTCTGGTGTTTGCTAGACGTGCGTTAGGGTGAGATTGATAATTTGTCAAAAAGTCAACTATTTTGCTGCCAGAAACCTGTTTCCAGACAAAATTACTCTTCTCCACGGTATGAGTTCCTAACCCCGAAATTAAATCTTCTGTAGCTCTCAGATTTTTGCGGATGACGCTTTCATCTTTGTGAAACAAGTATGTCTCACTGATTGTTCCTGCAAAAGAGAGTTGCATCACTGTACCATTTCTCATTTTGTTGGCTCCAGTGATGATTAACCCAGATGGATGGGTTCTTACTTTCAATCCAAATTCTTCTGGAGTAGCACTCATGTTTGCCATATAATCAAACTCTTTGCGGAGTTCTTCACTCGCAACAGTGATATGCTGATACCAATTTACTAATTCATCAGTTGTATAGAGACGGCAGAGATCAAGATACCCAGGACGATATCCAAACCAGCGTCCCATCTGCATCAAGGTATCGTACATCTTGGAAGCTCTCAGATAGTAACTGACGCTCAGCCCCTCTAGAGTCAATCCACGCGAGAGCTTATCCCCACCGATTGCAATCACGTTTAATCCATTCGGGCTGCCCCAATAGTCCAAGATATCCTTTGCCGTTCCATTAATCTTCTTAACTTGAATTCGTGCAGCCACCTGATGTAAGAGAGGGCTGATATCATCCCATGTGGGAATTGGGACTGCTGGTTGTAGATTAGTACCAGCAATTGCTCTACAGGTTGGGATAAAGTCGTTATTCCAGAGATATTCAAACTCACTCAAAATTTGATTCAGCGCATTTCCTTCGCTGTAGCGCAATCGGCGTTGTAAAGAAGTAAGGTCGTCTTTAACTAATTGGTTGACCAATTCTTGTACGGCTGTAAAACGAGTAACATGAACCAGCATTGAATTATGGGCTGTTGTCTGCCCTCGCCAAAGCCTAACAGCGCAAGAAAGAATAAATGCTCGAATAGCTTCTTTCAAAGACGTTGGCAGATAAGGTGGAACATGTTCCTTCTTATGACCTGTCGGCATCCACTCATCTTGATCTTCAACAACTCGGACTATATCCAAGCCAGAGACGCTTTCCAAGTCTACTGTTGAATCCGCATCTAGACCAAAAACCTGAACAGGACCAACATAGTTAGAAGGGGCAGGCAAGTTAATAATGAAGTGTCGAGGAAATAAGTCTTCGCCATGTTCACTTGTTCTGACTTGTGGATGAATAAAAATATTTGCAAAAGGAGTTGCTGTATAGCCAACATAAGCAGTCTTTTCAAAACTGTGTAAGAGTTGCCGAATCAGCTTGTTAATTGCAGTAGCTTCTTGCTCTTCACGGGGAATACCAGTGTCATCCAACCTTACTTCTTTCGTATTAACAGACGCATTATCGGCTTCATCATCAATAATGAGCAAAGGAGAATTTCTGACAACCTTTCTTCCTAACTGCGGATCTGCATTTGCCCAATTCAATGCCCATTTCACCAGATTATTGAGGACAGTCTTGTTCTTCTTGACTATCATCAAAATCGGATCAGCACCGCCTGGAGCAGCGCCACACTGATCAGCGATCTTCTTACTGAAATCTCCTTTTTCCGCACTACTCGTTACAGGAAGTGCTCTTAGTTGCTTACCAGTAGGAATCAAACCTACACCAATAAAACGATTTCCTGTATCAAAGGCTCTATTATTCTGAGAGTCCCAACCCAGAAACCCTTCATCAAGCCGTAGCTGTGTCTGGCTACGGAGACTATTGTGCAACCCAGCAAGAACAATGATTAGTTTGTACCCTGCATCCACTGCTTTGCAAATCAGTCCGGTGTAATTGGAGGTTTTTCCAGACTGCACCTGCCCAACTACCATTCCGCGACGGCTCCAGTCTCCGGGTCGTTGTGGCTCTTCCAGCCGTTCTAAGATGGAATCTGTCAGTTGCTCTAGGCGATCCACAGTAGCAGGCGACCATCCCTTCTCTTCCTCCAGATAGCGGCGGTAGCGATTCCAGAAATCCCAGTTAATTTCAGCTTTGCGATCGGGCAACCAGGGAATATGATCCTGCTTATCTTCTAGGATTGTCCCTTGTGCCATCCAAATGCTGTATAAGGTTTCAAGATCCCTAATCAATGCTTCTTCTTCTACTCCTTCCGCCATACCCTGACCACCCAGCATTGATAGAGCCGTCCGAACTTTTTCCCGGATCATCTCTGGCGGAGGAGTCTGTTCACCCTTGAGTAATAGTTGAACTAGATTACGGGCAGTTTCGTAAGGGGTCATACTAGATTTCCTTGAATAAGCTGATCTGACAGGGTTTTAACTAAAGTTTCAAAGTGTTGGAAGGGTTCCATTGTCAAGATGCGATCGCGGGCTTGCTCCTGAGTCATGCCACTTTTCCTAAGTGCCCGATAAATCTCAACCATGACTTCTAAAACCTGCTCTGATGGTGTGCCATCAAAAGGCTGTGGTTGTTTCTCCGGTTCAGTAGAGTTATCTATCCAAATTTGCTGGACTGGCACTGTTTCTTCGAGCAATCGCAGCAACGCTCGAATGACAGGCTGGCAGGTGTCCGGTAGCTTCAATACCTCTTGCACAAGAGGATGTTCTTGATTCACGGCATAAAAAACCTTGCCTCGTCTGAGCTTCTTGTCCCACGGGAAGACATATTTTTCAGCATTTTCCCGTGCTATAACTTTGCCCCGATGACGATAAATGTCGGTTGCTCGATGGCGCGTTAGTCTGGCAATCCGTTTCAAATCTGCTTTCATCGATGTAGGCGGACGTGCCCTAGACTTTTTAATGTCAATATTCCAATCACTATCCATCGAATTCGGCAGGTCTACCTGAATTCGTGCCAGTTTGCAGTGTTCATCCTTGCGATATCCCCCCAAGCCTAACCAGTCACCAGCAACCAGCAAGCGTTCATTGCGATACACATAAAAGCCTTGTTGAGCATTCCAACCATTTAGCCCTGCTGCGTTGTTGTAGGTATCCGGGTCAATTTTGGAATGGTGCGGCAAGACATAAGGCTGTACCCGAACCGTTTCACCGTTGAAAGTGAGCGGTTCTAGGGGCAAAATTTGAGTTGCCTGAGCATCGGGTAGAAATGGGTTCCAGGGTTCAATAGAGTGGTGATTAATCCAGATTTTGAGGCGATCGCGCTTCTCTAAAAATCGATGAAACACCATTGCTAGGTGATTTTCCACAACTTCAACCGTTTCAAGAAAATCATCTTGAGCTTTTTGGTCGTCTGTTTTTGCTTCACCTACAATTCGATCCAGGCATTCCCAAAGCACGATCGTCCCACAAGGCGTAGTTTCCAAATCATTCAATTTCTGGGCTGAACCTTCCGCAGGAGTACGAAGCAGCCTCCACTCATCAACCTGGTTGACATAATCTAAATCCCATCGCCGGATAGCGATCGCATGATTTTCTGAGCGCGAGGCGACTGTCAACCGTCGGCATTGCGAGAAAGAGGCTGTTTTGAGTCCTAAGCCAAATCGTCCCAGATCGTCTGCTTCTCTTTCTTCCAATGGACTTTGGCTACCTGGACGCATGGCGCTGATCAGTTGCGCTTCGGTCATGCCATGTCCATCATCCCGAATGGATATGTAGGAATTAGCACCATCCCAGCAAAAGCTCAGCCAGATATTGCTTGCTTTAGCCGTAATACTGTTATCGATGAGATCGGCGATCGCGGTTTGGACATTGTAGCCAAAAGCACGTAAAGACTCTATCATTGCCGAAGCACGAGGTTCAGCAATGTCGTACATAGATTCAGATATATCGCTGGCGTTTAACTCCATAATTTGGATACTGGGCTGGTTTGATCGAGATTGTAACTTCACTACCTACGGAGAGCGCAGCTTTCAATTTAGGATGCCCCAAAACGAGTAAAATCAGCAGATTTCCTGTCCCTTTCGGTAGGATTGGATCAACTGGACTAGAGGCTTAGCAACTGCCTCTGCCAGAAGAGGTGGTACAGAGTTACCCACCAATTCAAACATTCGGGTCATTGGGGCGTAAAAAACAAAATCATCAGGAAAACTCTGAATTCTAGCAGCTTCACGAACAGATATACTGCGATTTTGCAAAGGGTGAATGTATGCAAGACCATCTTTTCTCATGTGAGCAGTTAAAGTCCAAGCTGGTTCATTCCAAATTAAGCGCTTATATTTGTCGTCAAAAATATCAACTCGATATCGCATCATTTCTTCAGGTATATCCCGATACTTTCCACCCTGATCTAATATTTCAAAAATCATGATGTCTTTGTCATTATGCGAACGGCAAAGATGATTCCAGACCCCTTCACCTTCCTTCTTTCGCTTTCTCATTCTTTTTTGGTAAGGCGACTGAGGTGAACATTTGTAGGGGCACTCTACATCTTTCTGCTTTGGTCCAGAAGATTTTGTCTTGAGCGGCATAACAAAAGGTTCTAAACTAGGAAGATCATAGATCGCTTCACCTACTGATATAGGATGCTTCATTCGTTGAGTTGGAAAAGGCGGATCAACTTCTAAATCAGAACGGACTCCTATGATAAATAACCTCATTCTCTTTTGCGGGACACCAAACTCAGAAGCGTCTAAAACTCGATAATCAACGTTGTAGCCAGGATAACCCTTGCGTTGATTGCGGCTAAAATCCTTGTAGATTTTTGCAAGAGTTTCTTCCTTATTTGCCAAGTTATCAACGTTCTCCATTACAAAACATAAAGGCTTGTAATAGGCAACAAATCTTACAAATTCCTTGTACAAAAAATTTCTGTCATCAGATTCTATATCTCTGCCCAGTTTCCTCATTTTTCCAATGCCAACCCTTGAGAAAACTTGACAGGGTGGCCCACCCACTAAAATATCCACTTCACCAGGATTCAGTTCCAACTGATCAAGCTTACGAAGACTACGGATATCTTGAGGTGGTAATTTTAACGTAGCAGTAGGGAAGTTTTGATGATGAGTGTCGATCGCATAACGATTTTGGTCAATTCCACCTAATATCTGACACCCAGCATTTTTAAACCCTAAACTCATCCCCCCTGCACCACAAAAAATGTCGAGTACAGTAGGTTTGATTTTTCGGCTGAGTTTATCCTCGGTCATCTGCATTGCTCACTCAATTCACCTTGCGGGATCTTATGAATGATACACGAAAACCTCCAGACTTCAGCCCCTGTAGTGGCTTTGCCGATCAAGGCGGTATCCTTGCTGCGCTAGCCAGATTTTCGGGATAGCATTAAATCTGCGAAGGGGGAAAAACCATGTGTTGCCTTAGTCAGTAGCTTTCAAACCACTGTCCCAACCGATAACCCAGAGCAGCCTAACGGTCGTGTTCAGCGGACGTAGACAACCTTTGCAACTTACAAACACGACTGATACGTTCCGCTGCAACACAGTTGTTATACGGTTTTACAGAGGAATTAGCTTATTTTCATCATTAAACTCAGCAAATACATATTCGTGAGCACTTTCTGGCACTGTATTATCAGACACAATAATTTGCAACCGATTCCGATGCTCCTGAGCAACTCGAATCATATAACGATAAATAGCTTCAATACGCTCACGGTCTAACCCTTCATAGCCGATATTGCCAGATAAACCATCAATTAACAAGATATTGGGAAGTTGCAAGTCGAAATTAATGCAGGTTAGTTGGTGGGCTAGGGCATGGGCAGTATTAACCATAACCTTAAGCCCTTGAGACTCCAATTCGTCAAACCGCCTTCCTTCAAAACGTGGTAAGTACGTTTGGCGATCAATGATTGATGGACCTGGATCTGAGAAAGATGGTACTCGGATTTCCCGTAAAATCATTTGATAAGTGTTGTCCAGAAAAGCCATATAGGTTTCAAACTCTGAAACTCGGCTATTAGCTAGATCAATAGCCACCTCTAATTCTTCAAGCTGGGATTCCAGTTGTTCGATAGTACTGATCGTCTGATCTTGCCGGTTATACAGTCCAAGATATTCTTCTAGACGCTGCTTCTGCTCTTGTAATTGGGTGCGATAGTGTTCCACCTGCGCGATTTGCTCTGCTTGCTCAGAAACATAGCGGCGAGTTCGATGGTTTATCTCGGAGGATAAGGTCTGGCGTTGTGCCTCTAGTCGAGCGATTTCCTGTTCGATATCAGCAGTTGCAATACGATGTGCATCAACTAATTCGAGGGTTTCAGTGATTTGCTGTTCCAAGCGATCTTGTTCCTTGATCAAATCGTCTTGGGTTATCTGCGGCTCTGGTTGTTGCAAGCACAGATAACATGTTTCTAGATCAGTTCGGGATGGTTGAATAGAAGATCCACAACGTGGGCAAGAAAGGAAATCGAAATCAAGCAAATAGTTTCCTGCCACAATCGATTTGGTAAGCCTGGAACTTTGAGTCTGTAGTTGGGCAATAAGACTCTGTTTCTGTTCAAGACTATATTGCTCATACTGAAGATTCTGATGAAATTCATCTAATTGTCGCTGCATTACTAAAAGGCTGCTTCGTAACTCGTCCGTATTTGCATAACTTCTAATTTCCTGGCCTAGATTTTCCGAATCTGCATGTGCAGTCTCTAGTTCTCTAGTCACAGTATTGAGGTTGTGGATAATAGCTGCTCGATTTTCAAAAGGTGTTCCTAAAAGGAATTCATCAATTGTTTTACCATAGTTCTGTAAACGTCGAATTTCACTGACTGTTTCACGACGTTTCATCTGTAGCTGAGCTATTTCGACATCATACTTACCATAGATAACTTCAAAGACATACTTCCTTTT
Source organism: uncultured bacterium (assembly GCA_964630955.1). Taxonomy (GTDB): domain Bacteria; phylum Cyanobacteriota; class Cyanobacteriia; order Elainellales; family Elainellaceae; genus CAZVXA01. Next base: position 20,423 of record CAZVXA010000022.1, read on the forward strand.
GTTGTTTTTTGAAAAATTAGTATGTCCAAAAACGCTACTATCAATTTCATCTTGGCGAAGATGACAATACATCATGTAGTCATTAATTGATAAAGGCGATGTATCACTATCATCTTGAGTTGGGGCTGTAGGAACTCTCAAAGTTGGCAAATTAAGTTTTTCCAGTAACCAAGTTCCATAGGTTTCTTCATCAGATTTACCACGTATCGCTGGTAGACGTTTTGCCTCATTTCCACCAGAAACAGAAACTAGTGCATCATTTGTTGTAACAAAAGGTCTGACGATCTCATATACATTGTTGCCAATGAGAATCTCTCCAGCGAGATTAGTGATGTTCTCACGGGATTCTCTTGAAAAATCTTTGAGTACAGAACCCAGCAATCCCCGAAAACACTTGATCAGGGTCGTTTTGCCCGTTGTGATTGAGCCAGTAATAATATTCAGTCCGGATTTTAGGGAAAATTCACGACCAGTGCCTAATAAGTCAATTTTATTGATATGGATTCTCATAATTTTTGCCCCCATGAAGCACTAGTCACTTCAGGAAAATGCTGGTAAATGAAGTCTTTAAGAGCATTACCAGAAAGGTTAAAATTCTGTTTCAATAGTTTGACACGCACGTTAGTTTCTGACCAACTTTCCTCTTGTGCCAGAGCCTTGGCAATTTGCTTTCCCTGCTCTGTAGTCCGATAGCTCAAACCTCGTTGATTAGGGACTGTTTCGACTAGTCCCTTACCAATAAGTCTGCCAAGTATGGCGTAATATGACGGATCCCAAGGGCCATATCGATAGCGAATCATACGCCCCTCAATATTGTGCTGCTCTTCAGAGGTTACTTCCATCACTTGATTCAATGTACGAATGGCTAGAGCACGTTGCATGAAGCTAGGATAGCGTAGCAGAAAATCAAGTTTAGCTAATTTGGTTCTACCTTCCAGAGATTTAGTTGATGTCGTGAAAGCATTAATAAGTAGCAAGATGCGTGCTTCACTTTCGATAGAAGGCTGAAATAATTCTTTACGCAATTTTCACCCCCCAATCAATGCGACATTCATCAGAAATTCCGCAGACTGCGCCAAGTAGCAGATAGGGATCTTGCTTGTATATTCGGTGGGGATCGACGGATTCCTTTTTTTGGGTTAGTTCATTAAGCACCATCCGCCAGATAATTTTAGCTGGTTTTTCTGATTCATCATGTTCTTCCACAATTGAGTTTGTAAGTGTTTGGATTCGGATCTGCACATCCGTGATTCTGTCTTCTTGATTTAAAAATCCGGATGATAGAATTTCGGCTTCACGGATAGAGGCATTTGCCCGTAATGTTTTCGCATCCATGATAATACGTTCAGTTGCTCCGCCCGCAATGAGTTTCTTTTCTAGATTGGTTGGACTAGGTGCATAGAGGTCAGTAATTCGCAACAGCAAGGGATAATCACCAATTGCGAGGGAGCCGAGGATATTAGCGATATTGCTAGCAGTAAGGCGTTTTGCCTCTATCCTGGCTCTGGTTTCATCTTCAACCTCTTCTACTTTTGCAATATAGTGGTACAGAAGGCTATCCAAGCGATCGCAGGACATTGCTCGAAGGATTTCATCAGTAAGCTTTTCTTCGAGAGACTCGATTTCACGAGTTGATGTGCTTGCGGAGACTTGCCCCATTAGGTGGATATTATGTGATGTAATATTTGCTCTAGGAGGCTGGTTAGGATGAACGGTTACAGATTCAAGAAAGGCTCTGCAATTAGAATTTTCAAGATCAAGTTTTTGAGATATCTTTTGTACAAGATCGTTTGAGATATCGATCTTAGAGTGAGTTAATGCATTGAGATCATCTCTTGCAGCTATCGCACCTTCGATGAAAAGACTATATTTAGCATTTAAATGAGATGTTTCATTAAAAGCCCGGTATAAACTTTTTAATCCATCTATTGCATCGGGCAATTTCCATTGCCCTCGCTCTGCATTTCGAGTTTTAACTTGAATAAAATGCCAGTAATCATCGTATTCAACGACAATATCTTCAAAGTGCTCCATGATTATAGAGCGTACTTTTTCTTTGCGCGCACATGCTAGGCAGAAAGGCAAAGCAATTTGCGCCTGATAGCGAAACCGCTTCAGTGTATCGGTACCTGTATCATCGGGCGGTATTTGATTGAGAGGATTTTTCATTGTGTGCTGCTATGGAAGCTTTGAACAAAGCTATACACTTCATTGATGGAATATCTATACCCATAATGTCAAGGGACAAATATCTATACCACCAGTAGCTTTCAATTTTTACCTTTAAGCAGCGAAAAGAGCAGTCTTACAGTAACGCCTTTATCAATGGGTGAGCCGTATAACTAGTTTGTAGACGGAACGCCGCAGTCTAAAACCTTTATGCGGGGCATATAGGCTGAACTACCACAGTCTAACCACCCTGAATCCGTGAGATAGGCCGATTCTAGTCTGTCTAATTCTCTCAGGCAAGAGATAGACCGAATCAATTCTGCCCTAACGGTCGTTTTAGGGATCTTAGACAGAATCGATTCGGCCCTAACAGGTAAATTTGGGATCTTAGACAGAATCCATTCTGCCCTAATGGCCAAAATCGAGCATTAGGGCAGAATGGATACACCAGGTCGAGAATGGGCGATTCAGTAGATCAAATACCCGGTCAATTGCTGCTTGTTGTTTCAAACGTCAGTAAGCGATCGCCCCCTCCCCTCAGACCTCGGAGGTTTTGAAAACCTCCGAGGTCTTTGCACATTCCCTACCGAATCAACACCACCATAAACTTTCCAACTTGGTAGCACACCCGGACAGTGCCTCACCTTAAGCCTGTCAGCCAGAACCGACCCACCAGGATCAGAACCAGCATTGGAAGAGAATAAAAGATTTGTTGGAAGGATACAAGCGTATTTGGGGAAAAGGTAATGGGGAAGCAGCCATCCCTCTAGCGAAAGTTCATCGAGTTGACCGAAAGCTACTGGGGCACCAGATTCTGATTCGGCAGAACCAGCAGCGCATGAAACAGAATGCCGTCCAGCAGTGCCAGCACGATCGCCCCTCCCATCGCACTGCGGAATCCTCGCCGCAGATCAATCAGCTTCAGGCCAGCCACCGATAGAAAAATCAGGTTAAAAATGCCGCCCAGGACACTGTAGGCCAGACTGACGTAAAACCCGTAGTCCACCAGAAAGGCGCTGAAATAGAGCGCATTAATCGACAGCAGCGGAAAGAAGATGAGCGTACTGAGCAGAAATTTGATCACGCCAAAAGTGAAAGCCAGCGCGATCGCCGTCTGGTTGCGATCGCACTTCACCCCCAGCGGGAGCTGAAACACAATCAACAGGGCGATCGCCTGCACCAGTACAAATCCAATCCAGAACCCCATACCCTCACCAATATCCCTACCCACTTTAGCAACCCGATCGCGGCTTTAGGCTGGTTTTCATTGCACCGCAGAGGCGCGGAGGACGCAGAGTCGAACCTTTGCGCCCTCTGCATCTCTGCGGTGAGCTTCAGAGAATCCAGCGGCAAACCCCAAAATCACCGATTCTCCTTGCTAGACTGAGAATTACATGCCTTACACCGTCTGCTTCTGCAAGGATATCGCCCATGAGACTTTCCACCTTGCCCGATAGTCTGCTGATCTCCAACCAACTGCCTACCCTCAGCTATAGTGCGCGGCGCGATCGCTTCGATGAGTCCTGGGAAGCGCCCCTGTCTACCTTGCTGGGTCTGGGACGGGCAGCGGGGGCAGACTTCGTGGAGTTCTTTCTGGAGCGGGTCAACTATATTAATTGCCTTGCGGAAGACGATGCGATCACCAGCATTTCTCCAGCGCTAACGACTGGAGCCGGAGTGCGCGTGTTTCGGGGCAACGCCGACTGCTACGTCAGCACCAACGACCTCTCGTTCTCCGGTCTGAAAGCAGCACTGGAAAAGGGGCTGTCGATTATGGGGTTGCAGCTCCCTGGCCCTAACGCCTTCGTGCCGGAGATCAACCTGGAACTGCTGCGGGACTACGCCACCAAACGCAGCAAAGACACCTGGCTGGAAAACTGTAGCTCCATTCGTGAGATGGGTGAAGTGCTGCTGGATGCCAATGCGCGTCTGAATGCTAAGGCCACCCATGTGCAGTCCCGCCGTGCCGTTTATTTCCGCGACTGGCAGGAAGTCCTGGTGGCCGCCAGCGATGGCACCTTTGCCCGCGACATTCGCCTCACCCAGTCCGTTGGCTACAACCTGCTCTGTGCCGATGGCACCCACCGTTCCTCCATTGGCCAGCGGGTGGGCAGCACCGGAAAACCAGACTTCCTGCGCACCTGGGACTACAGCGCTACCGCCGAAGAAGTGGCCGAATCCGCTGGAAAGATGCTCTATGCCGATTACGTTGAGTCGGGCACCTACCCCATCATCATGGCCAACGAGTTTGGCGGGGTGATCTTCCACGAAGCCTGCGGTCACCTGCTGGAGACGACTCAGATTGAGCGCAAAACCACTCCTTTCATTGACAAAAAAGGAGAAAAGATCGCCCACGAAAACCTCACTGCCTGGGATGAAGGGTTGTCCAACGACGCCTTCGGCACGATCGACATGGACGATGAGGGAATGCCTGCCCAGCGCACCCTGCTGATCGAAAACGGTATTCTCAAGAACTTCCTGGCAGACCGGGCGGGTTCCCTGAGAACCGGGCATCCCCGCACGGGCAGCGGTCGCCGCCAGAACTACACCTACGCTGCCGCCAGCCGGATGCGGAATACCTACATCGCACCGGGCAACTACGAGCTGGGTGAGCTGTTTGCCTCCATTGAGAAAGGTATCTACTGCAAGAAGATGGGCGGCGGTAGCGTCGGTGCGACGGGACAGTTTAACTTTGCCGTAGATGAAGCCTATCTGATTGAGAACGGTGAGATTACCCGTCCTCTGAAGGGGGCGACCCTGATTGGAGAGGCGAAGGAGATCATGCAGAAGATTTCTATGTCGTCTAAGGATCTGGGACTGGCCGCAGGGTTCTGTGGCTCCGTCAGCGGCAGTATCTACGTCACGGTGGGGCAGCCCCACATCAAGGTGGATTCCATCACCGTAGGCGGACGATAGATTTGCCTGGGGGCGATTAAGCTTGAAACCCCCAAAGCAGTCCCGCCCGCGCAGCGGGCGGGACTGCTTTGGGGGTTTGCTTTTGGTGAGCTGCCCCAAAAATGAGAAGGGCGATCGCCCCAACCTTCCCTAAAACATCAATCCACCCATCCACCGTACAGACGTTCCACAAAACGTCTCTACCCATCCACCCAT
>CAZVXA010000022.1:25802-46863 GCA_964630955.1 uncultured bacterium
CCATCCACCGTACAGACGTTCCACAAAACGTCTCTACCCATCCACCCATCCACCCATCCACCGTACAGACGTTCCACAAAACGTCTCTACCCATCCACCCATCCACCCATCCACCCATCCACCCTTATCTCTCACTAAAAATTAACCCGATGGCCAAATTAGAGTTATCTTATAAAAAGTTAATGTTTGAGATAATCCCGGATGACTGTACTAGTGGTGGGTGCGACAGGCACTTTAGGCAGACAGGTAACCCGTCGCGCACTGGATGAGGGCTATCGAGTGCGATGCCTGGTTCGCAGTCCCAGAAAAGCAGCATTCCTTAAGGAGTGGGGGGCGGAGCTGGTGCAGGGAGATCTGTGCGACCCTGAAACGCTGCCTGCGGCTTTAAAAGACATCACGGTTGTGATCGATGCGGCCACATCCCGTGCGAATGGCAGCCTCACGATTCGGCAGGTGGACTGGGAGGGGCAGGTTGCCCTCATCCAGGCAGCAAAGGCCGCCGGAATAGAGCGATTTATCTTTTTCTCGATTCTGGATGCAGAGAAATATCCCAACGTGCCGCTGATGGAAATTAAGTGCTGCACTGAACTGTTTCTGGCAGAGTCGGGCCTGAACTACACCATTCTGAGAACGGCAGGTTTCCTGCAGGGGTTGATCGGCCAGTATGCCATCCCAATTCTGGAAAAGCAGGCCGTCTGGGTGATGGGCAACACCTCCCCGATCGCCTACATGGACACTCAGGACATTGCCAGATTTGCCGTCAAAGCGATTTCCCTGCCTGAAACCGTGAACCACACCTATCCGGTCGTTGGGTCTCGCCCCTGGGAAGCCTACGAAATTATTCGCCTGTGCGAACGGCTTTCTGGTCAGGAAGCGCGCATCAGCCGTATGCCCATTGGGGTGCTGCGTGCCGTGCGGCGAACAGCGCGTTTCTTCCAGTGGGGGCAGAATCTGGCCGATCGGCTTGCCTTCACTGAAGTGGTCGCTACCGGTAAGCCCCTGACTGCTTCAATGGATGAAACCTACAAGGTATTTGGCATTGAGCCGGGTGAAATCACCACACTGGAAGCCTATATGCAGGATTACTTCAGCCGTATCACCAAGAAGCTGAAGGAACTGGAGTACGAGCGTGAGAAAGCGAAGGAGCGAGCCAGAGCCAAAAAGAAAGCGCCGTTTAAGAAAAAAGCATGAACCCCCTGAAACTTCTGTTTATTCGTCATGCCCAGTCGGTGGGCAATCAGCAGAAACGGATGCAGGGTTGGGGGGAGTTTGAGCTATCGGAGGAGGGTAAACACCAGGCGGAGAAATTAGCGCGGCGGCTAATCTCAGAGTCCTGGCATCCCACCCATATCTACAGCAGCCCCCTGAAGCGGGCAGCGCAGACGACAGAAATTATTCTGTCTCACTTGCTGGCAGAACCGTTGCCACCCTCTGTCAGTGACATGGTGGACGGTGAAGTGGGCACCCCCCTGGAGGCCATCACCACCCAGGAAAAGCCCCCAGTCCCCATTAACTTTGCCGATGAGCTGAAAGAATTTCAGAACGGCATCTTCACTGGACTGACCTGGGCTGAGGCGCGATCGCAGTATCCCGACCTGTGCGATGCTCTGGAAGTCTCCCCCGACTGGATGCAAATTCCCGGTGCCGAATCCCTGCAAGACGCTCGCGATCGCACCCGCCGCTTCATCGATCGTGTCACAACCCACCACACCAACGGTGACCACGTTCTGATCGTCACCCATAGCTGGATTTTGCAACACCTGATTGCTGCCTTGTTGGGCAGCGATCGCTCCTGGCGCATCCCCGCCCGCAATACGGCCATATTTGAATTTTGGATTGAGCGATCGCGCTGGCCCCAGGACGATCAGAACCGCTTCAACACTGATCTCTGGCAAATCCGACGGTTTAATGACCATCAGCATTTGGGATGAGCGATTGTTCTTATAAGTAAGGGGGCGTGGAAAAAGACGAAACCCCAAAAGCTGTTCCGCCCGCGCAGCGGGCGGAACAGCTTTTGGGGTTTCAATCTTAATTGCGCCTACCTACGACTTAATTCACCCAAACCGTTCAATCGAACTAATATTGGTGTATCTTGAGGGCTGCAAAGGTTTGATGACTGCGCTACCCCTGGAAGCTGTTATGACATCTCGTGATGGTAAGGAAGAACGGCGTTCTGCCTTACGGATGCATCTCCCCGCAACTAAGCAACGTCTAGACCTATTGGTTGTGTAACTTGGCTATGGTAGATCCCATCGACGATATTGGCAGACAGGCTCGCCAGGGCAGTGTCTCTGCAATTATTCAGATTTTGAACGAAAAGCTGGCGGATTCGGGCGTTCGCACCCGTGCCATTCTCGACAATGGCGTTTTGCAACTGCTGTGTGAAGCACCGACCCCCGACCAGCTCGAACAACCCGTCCTGGTGGAGCGAGTCCGGTACATCCTGGAATCGATTGGCCCCCGCAATATTCGACGGATCAACATTAATAGCCGGATTGTGCGCGAACAGCAGCTCCTCTGGCTTCAGGAGATTCAGCGCGATCCAAAGGGACAGCTTCTGTGGTCCGAAGAGATTACCCTGGCGCGGCTCAATCCCTTCAAGCGTATGATGGAAGACTGGAAGGCTGATCGGCTGGTGGAGCCGACACCTTTGCCAAAGACAGAACGCACCATCAAAGAACAACAGCAGTTCTGGCGCGGCATGCTGGTGGGGGGAGCGAGTTTGCTGCTGCTGCTGACATTGGTGGGATGGGCGATCGCCAACTGGCTGGGTTTCCGCTTCCCCACCCTGCAAACGGCGACCAATCTTCCCAGCCCAACCCCCGCAGCAGTTCCCCCGTCTCCGACTCCCGCAGCGGCAGCTCCGGCCAGCCCCGTCGCCTCCCCCGACCCATTTGTGCTGGCGGTACGACTGGCAGAACAGTCGGTTTCCGAGGGGCAAAAAGCACAGACTCAGGCAGACTGGCTGAAGGTTGCCAGCCAGTGGCAGCGGGCCTCTGATTTGATGGGTCAGGTTCCGGCCAGCGACTCCCGCGCCCCCACGGCTCAGAACCGCAAGGCGCTTTATCAGAAAAACAGTGAGGTGGCGCTGAAGAAAGCGCAGGAGATGCGGCAGCCCGCAACTCCTACGAACTAAGGAGGAGCCATGACCTTGCGGGAGAAGATTAGCTTCCTCCTGGAGGATGTTGAAACGCCCATTGGTAAGGCCATCACCCTTCTCCTGATTGGCCTCGTGCTGCTGTCTTCTGGCATCTTTGTCGCGGAGACTTACCCGCTGTCGCCGCAGGTTCGCGATATTTTAGACCGTCTGGACACCGCGATTCTGGTGCTGTTCTCGGTGGAGTATCTGCTGCGGGTATGGTGTGCCTCTCCTCCCCTGCGGTATGTTTTCAGCTTCTTTGGCCTGATCGATCTGGTGACGATTTTGCCACTGCTGCTGGGGGCCTTTGACATCCGGTTTATTCGTATCTTCCGGTCATTTCGAATTCTGCGGCTGATCCGTGCTTTCGAGGGGAAGACGGTGCTGGGCTACGTCACCCGCAAAGACAGCGCCATCTTTATTCGCATTCTGTTCACCCTGTTTGCCATTATTTTTGTCTATTCGGGGCTGATCTATCAGGTCGAACATTCGGTCAACGCTGGCAAATACGCAACGTTCCTGGACGCTGTTTATTTCTCCATTTCAACCCTATCGACGGCGGGTTTTGGGGATATTGTGCCGATTACCGAGGCAGGACGCCTACTGACCTGTTTGATGATTCTCACCGGGTTGATCCTGATTCCCTGGCAGCTCGGAGATCTGATCAAACAACTGGTGAAAACGGCGAACCGGACGGGGATTAAGTGTGCTAACTGCGGATTGGCGGAACATGACGCCGATGCCCACTTCTGCAAAAACTGCGGCAAAGTCCTGCCAATCGTAGAACTGAGCGATCGCCAGACGAAAATTGAGAAAGAGATCGGCTAGAATTTGCCTGATGTGTCCCCCTTTCGCGTGAGGATTGAGCATGAGCTTTGAGTGTCGTGGCGCTGTCATCTGGTTTACGGGTTTGAGCGGAGCGGGGAAAACCACCATCCGCATGGCAGTGGAGCAGGAGCTACGCGCTCAGAAGCTGAAGGTGGAGGTGCTGGATGGGGATATTGTGCGGGAGAACCTGACGAAGGGGTTGGGGTTCAGTAAGGAGGACCGGGACGAGAATATCCGGCGGATTGGCTTTGTCGCGCATCTGCTCAGCCGCAATGGGGTGATCGTGCTGGTGTCAGCGATTTCCCCCTATCGGGAGATGCGGGACTACGTGCGACAGCAAATTGGCGATTTTGTCGAAGTCTACGTCAATGCGCCGCTGGAGGTGTGCGAACAGCGGGATGTGAAGGGCCTCTACAAGAAAGCGCGGGCGGGTGAAATTAAGCAATTCACGGGAATCGATGACCCCTACGAGCCGCCGCTGCACCCGGAGGTAGAGTGCAAGACCGACCGGGAAACCGTGGAGCAATGCACAGCGAAGGTGCTGGCCTATCTGAAGCAGGAGGGATACCTGCCTGCCGTCAGTTCCCCGGCGAAAGGTTAAACCTCCTGGGCGAACTGGAACAGCAGCACTGCTGCCTGAGGATGGTGGACTCAATCAGCCAACCTTAATCTGGTTCACCGCAGAGGAGCAGAGAGCGCAAAGGTTTTACTCTGCGTCCTCTGCGCCTCTGCGGTGAACTTCACAAATGATTCAACCTCTGTTCCTGAGCAGCTTCTGCCGCACCAGGTTGACCAGGCTGTCAAACTCCGGCAGGCGTAGCCGCATGGCGATCAGGGCAAACACCCCCAGCCCTGCGAGTCCCGCGATGCAGAGCTGCGCCAGCAGGATCAGCAGCCCTTCATTGCCCATCAGCCGCTCACAGGCTCTGAGGGTGGCCCAGGATACTCCTCCGGCGATCGCACTGGCTCCCGTCAGGCCCACCATCGGTGCGGCCCAGCTTCTCAGGGGCAATCCGTTCAGACGACGATGCAGCAGCACCAGCATCATTACCATTGAAATAATGTTCACCCCTACCGTCGCCAGGATCAGACCGGGCGCACCCAGCGGTCCCACCAGCAGTGCGTCCAGCACCGCGTTGATAAAGATATTGATAATGCTGATCCGGAACGGTGTAACGCCATCCCCCAGGCCATAGAACACCCGCACCAGTACATCCCGACCCAGGTAGAAGAACATCCCCACCGCATAGGCGGTCAGAACAGCGGTTGTCAGATAGGAATCTTCCAGACTGAAGGCATAGCGCTCGTAGACGACCCGCACAATCGGCAGCGCCAGGGCGATCGTGACCGCACTCAGGGGCAGCATGGTAATCGCCGTCAGAATCAGCCCCTGCCGGATCCGGTCCTTCAGCGCAGGCCAGTCCTCCGGTGCCGCCAGTCGAGAAAAGACGGGTAGCAGCGGCACCAGGATCACGTTCGACAGAATGCCAACAGGCATCTGGATCAGCAGTCCGGCGTAGGTCATGGCAGACACCGCTGCTGCTGCATTCGGGATGAAGGAGGCGAAGAAGAGATCCGTCCACAGGTTAATTTGCAGCATCCCCGAAGAGAAGGTGGCTGGCCCCATAATCCGCAGGACTTCCTGCACCTCTGGGCGCTTAAACTCAAACCGGAGCCGAAAGCCTCCCAGACCCATCTTCCACTGCAAGGGAATCTGTGCCAGCCACTGCAAGACTGCGCCCCCTAGCGTCGTCCATGCCAGCACCGCTGCCCCCAAAGCGGCATATTCTGGCGCGGTGATGTTGCCACCCAGGGCGATCGCCAGTCCCACTATTCCCAGGATCACTGTCGCACTGGACAGCAGTGGACTGATGGAGGGTAACCAGTAGGAGTCTGCCGCATTCAACACGCCAAAACCCAGTCCGATTAACCCGGCCAGCACCGCCATCGGAGCCATGATGCGAAACTGCTGGATGGCCAGGTCTTTTGTCTGCTGCAAGATCTGGAAGTCCTGAGTCGAGATACCACGGGCGATCGCATCCGCCTGAGACACAAACAGCCCCGGCCCCACCAGCCGCATCAGCGGTTCTGCAAACACCAGCAGCGCCACCATGACGACCAGCAGAATGCCGACCACCAGTGTGGTGATGGTTTCCATAATGGGCGCGGCATCTTTGCGATCGCGCTTCGCCAGCACGCTCACCATGGCGCTGTGGAACGGCCCGTTAATACCCCCCAGGAGAATTAACAGAAAGCCAGGGATGACATAGGCAAAGTTGTAGGCTCCGAACACCGGGCCTGTGCCGAATGCTGCGGCGATCGCCTGCTGCCGCACCAGCCCGAAGACTTTGCTGATCAGCGTCGCCGCCGCCACGATTCCGGCAATTCCAGCGAGCGATCGGGATTTGGGAGAGTCAGCCACGTAGCTTTACCGTTTGTAACAGGGGTTCTCCCATTTAATACCAGATTGGCTCAGGTTATACCGTTTCCGCTGATCCACGCCCCCGAGGAGTAATCCGTGGGAGTCTTAACTGGTCTGGTCGCCTGCACCGCCCGCCGCCGCAGGTCGAGGATGTGGCTAATCTCGCGGGCAAAGCTGGGCTGTCGCTCGATCATCTGATTCACAATCCCAGCAGGGAGCATCATCACCTCCAGGTCCTCCAGGGCGGTAATCGACGTGGGACTGCTGTCGCTAGAGAACAGGGTCATCTCGCCAAAAAACTCCCCTGCCTTCAGTCGCAGCACCTCGTGGATCTGGCCGCTGTCGTCCTGGGTGGTCATCACCGCCTGACCCGAAATAATAATGTAGAGAGAACTGTTGGGTGAACCCTGGCGAACCACCTGTTCCCCCGTGCCGAAGTGTTGCAGGCTGACGCTCTGGGTCAGGGAATCCAGGGTGTCGTTCTGGGAGAGGGGGACAAAGGCGGGCACCGATTGCAGGGAATCGGCCAGTTTCTTGGAGTTGCCCTGAGCCGCAGCAGTGGGGCCGTGGAAGTGGTAGAGCGTGCGAATCGGAAAAGGAATGGTCAGACTGTTGCGCTGGGCGGCGTACCAGACCCGGCTCATGAAGCGATCGCGGATTTCCTCCAGGTCGCCATAGTCCTCAATGAAAAACTTGACCTCGTAGGTGACCGCAAAGTCATCGTAGGACAGCGTAAAAATCTGGGGTGCAGGTTCGTTGAGAATGCCTTCGGTCTCCAGAGCGGTGGTGCGCAGAACGTGTTTGGCCAGGTTGGGTGGGTCTTTGTAGGAGAAGCCGATGCGAATTCGTTCCGCGTGGATGCGCTGGGGCCGATTGAAGTTGCGAATAATCTCGCTGCTGATGAGCTTGTGGGGAATCACAACCATCTCGCGTTCAAAGGTCTGGAGCCGCACCGATCGCCAGTTAATATCGATCACCTGACCCACGATATCCCCCACCCGCAGCCAGTCCCCCACTGAGAAGGGATGCTCAAACAGCAGGGCAATCCCCGACATGACGCTGCCCAGCGTATCCTGGAGTGCCAGACCGATGACAATGGAGCTGACCCCCAGTGCGGTGACCAACCCCGCCAGGTCAGCATTCCATACGGTGGCCAGCACGATCGCCCCCCCCAGCAGCACCACAAACAGCCGCACCAGATCGATCAGCAGTTTGGGTACGCGGGTGCGCCAGGTATCGCCTTTGGCCTGCTCAAACAGCACGTCGTTGAGCAATGACAGGGCCGCGTGAATGACACAGAGCCAGAACAGCGTCTGGATGCTTTTCACCAGCTCATTCTCATCGGGTAGCTGCATCACCTGCTGCACAAACAGCATAAAGATAAAGACGGGCAGCACCAGATTTCTGAGAATCAGGAGGGTGCCCGCCAGCGGATTGTGGCGGCGCTGCAAACGGTAGCTCAGCTCCCCCAGCACGATCACCAGCAGGGGGAAACAGAGAATGAGGGCGATCGCCCAGATCAGTAGTTGTCCGATCGTGGCCTGGTTCATCCGCCTACGGTGCCTCGCTCTTCTGCATCACGGGGACAACCGTAAGCTGCCATGCCTTGAGCGGGCCTTTGCCGTTTTCGACCACTGCCTCAAAGGGTTTGAACTCGTAGAGGTCGCCCAGTCGCGCATGAATGTCGTCTGAGATCAGGATCGAGCCAGGCGGACAGGCGGCCTTCAGGGCGCTGGCGCTGTTGATCGTGTCGCCCCACACGTCGTAGATGAACTTGTTGCTGCCAACAATTCCCGCCACGACATCGCCAGAGTTGATGCCAACGCTGACGTTAAGTTGATAGTCCCGCTCATGGTTAAAGCGACGCACGACGCTCAGCATTTCTAACGCAAAGTCGATCGCCCGTTTGTCATGATCGAGATAGGGAACGGATAATCCGCAGACGGCCATATAGCTGTCGCCAATGGTCTTGATTTTCTCCATGCCGTAGCGCTCTGCGGCTTCGTCAAAGGCGGTGACCAGCTCGTTCAACAGGGCGACACATTCCTGGGCAGAAAGGGAATCGGAGAGGCGAGAAAATCCCGTCAGATCGGAGAACAGGACAGTGACGTTGGAGGCACTTTCGGCGATGTTCTTTTCGCCGCGCTTCAGGCGTTTGGCGATCGCCGCCGGGAAGATGCTCAGCAAAAGCTGCTCGTTCTCCTGATTCTTGGCTTCCACCAGATGTGTCTGCGCCCGCAGGCTCTGCACCATTGCGTTGAAAGAACGGGCCAATTCGCCAAACTCATCGTCGGATTCGAGCTGGGCAAAGGTATCGAGCTGTCCGTTTTCAACCCGACGGGCGCTCTCGATCAGGCGATTAATTGGTTTCACAAACAGGTGGGCCAGCCCCATCGCCAGTAGGGTCACCAGCAGCATCAACAATGTCGCCAGAATCAGCATTTGCCGCTGAAATTCGTAAATGGGTGCGTAGGCTTCTGCCAGATCAATTTCTGACAGAATCACCCAATTCAATCCCTGAATATTCAGAGGCGAGTAGGAACTGAGAACGGGAATATCTCGGTAGTCCCGGATGATCTGCGTACCCTGCTGTCCCGCCAGCGCAGCTTCGACCCCTTCGGTGCGCACCTTCTGCTGCAAAATTGAGGTGTTGTACTGCTTGATGCGATTCATCGTGGCCTCATCGGTGCCGAGGGAGGCCAGAGTTTTCAGGTATTCCTCCGGGGTTTCTACCAGAAATCGGGAGACCGATCGCATCAGGTAGTCTTCCCCCACCAGATACGTCTCGCCGGACTCGCCCAGCCCGTCACCCTGCCAGTTGCGGTTCCCCGTCATAACGTTATTCACCTCATCGACGGGCACCTGCACCGCCAGCACGCCGATGAATTTCGACTGGTCGAAAATGGGGGCAGCGATGAAGGCCGCAGGCGCACCGTAGGAGGGAATATACGGCTCAAAATCGGCGATCTGGGCGTAACCTCGTTCGCGGGCGCGTCGTACCAAAGCGACCAGTCGGGCCAGATTACTCTCGTTGTACGGCCCGGTCGTGAGATTGCTGGTGAAGTCTGTTTCTTTGTAAACGGTGTAGACGATCGTGCCCTGGGGGTCGATCAAGAACATATCGTAGTAGCCAAAGTTCTTGATGATGTTGCGAAAGGTGGGTTGAAGGCGACCATGCACCCGACTGTAGGCGCTGCCGTCATTGGCCTGATCCAGGGTATCTTTTTTGCCCACTGGATTCGGATTGGTGGCGATGTAGTGGTATTGCAGATAGCTGGAGGCAACAGATTCCGGCAGAAAGGCACCCAGCACAGGGGTTCCCTGGTCGGTTTTAGCGAGACGAGGCAGAAATTCGTCCCGGTAGTAGGTGATGAGGTTTTCCTTCTTTTGGGCATCCTCCGCCACTGTCCCCAGTTGCTGGTAGGCGGCACTAAAATCGCGCATCGCCGTCACCACTGATGGATCTTCGCTGAGGGTCTGGACATGATTGCGAATGGTGCGGATGTAAGCCTCAATCTGATACGCCTTGGAGGCCCGCAGGCTGGTGAGTTGGCTGAAGGCGCGATCGGTCAGGTTGGCCCGTCCATTGCGGTAGCCCAGATAGGCGGTGACCAGAATCGAGACGCTGCTGACGGTCAGCAGAATGATAATCAGCTTGGAGCGGATGCTGAGTCGGTTCAGCCATAACATAGGGGTGCAATCAGCCAGCGGCGATTCAGAAGAGCAGCCTCAGCTAAGGGGTATTGTAGAGTACAAATTTTGGCCAGAATGTATTGAGTCTGACGAACCTGGGGCACCGCAGAGGCGCAGAGGACGCAGAGTTCGATCTTTGCGTCCTCTGCGCCTCTGCGGTGAGCTTCATCCGGGGGCGTGATATGCTCTCAGTCGTTGGTCTCCACTAAACTGAAGCGGGTCAATCGCTGTGAATCTTCCCCTCATTGCTCGTGCCTGTGACTATGGCGATCGCCCCGCCATTACCACCCCTGACGCTCGCTTCACCTACCGGGATTTGTTGCACCGTTCGGGTCAGATCGCCACTCAGTTGCTCGATGGTGCCGATGATTTACAGGAACAGCGGGTGGCGTTCCTGATCCCATCGGGATTTGAGTACGTTGCGGCCCAGTGGGGTATCTGGCGAGCCGGAGGAATTGCGGTTCCCCTCTGCACGTCCCATCCCCGTCCCGAACTGGAGTACGTGATGCTCAATGCGGGGGCCTCGATGGTGGTGGCTCACCCCAGTTTTGAGGCTATAGTGCGTCCGATCGCCGCAGACCATCAGTTGCGGTTCATTCTCACCGATGATCCGTTGCCGTCTGCGATCGCCCCGCTCCCAACCGTTGATCCCGCTCGACGTGCCCTGATTCTCTACACCAGCGGCACTACCGGAAAACCCAAGGGCGTTGTCACCACTCACCAGACTATTCAGGCGCAGGTGACCAGTTTGGTGGAAGCGTGGGAATGGACAGGGGGCGATCGCATCCTGCATGTTCTGCCGCTGCACCACATTCACGGCATTATCAATGTGCTGACCTGCGCTCTGTCGGTGGGAGCCGAGTGTCATATGCTCACCAAGTTTGACGCTGAGACGGTGTGGAATTGCGTTGGTGAGGGCGATTTGACGCTGTTCATGGCTGTGCCGACGATCTACTCCAAATTGATCACCGCCTGGGAAAAGGCACCCCCCGAACGACAGCAGCACTTGTCTAAAGCCTGTGAGAGTCTGCGGTTAATGGTGTCAGGATCAGCCGCTCTTCCCGTCCAGGTGCTCGAACAGTGGAAGACCATCAGCGGCCACTTTCTACTGGAGCGGTACGGCATGACAGAAATCGGGATGGCGCTGTCGAATCCTCTACATGGTCAGCGACGAGAAGGTTTCGTGGGCAAGCCATTGCCGCAGGTGGAGGTGAGACTGGTGGATGAGCAGGGGATGCCCGTGCCCATTGGAACCCCTGGGGAGATTCAGGTGAAAGGCCCCAGTGTGTTTCTGGAATACTGGCAAAATCCCCAGGCCACCGCCAAAGCCTTTCAGGAGGACTGGTTTTGTACGGGAGATTTTGCTGTGGTGGAGCAGGATGACTATCGTATTCTGGGGCGGATCAGCGTCGATATTATCAAAACGGGGGGCTACAAGGTGTCGGCCCTGGAGATTGAAGAAGTTCTGCGAACGCATCCAGACATCCA
Source organism: uncultured bacterium (assembly GCA_964630955.1). GTDB lineage: Bacteria > Cyanobacteriota > Cyanobacteriia > Elainellales > Elainellaceae > CAZVXA01. Next base: position 37,373 of record CAZVXA010000022.1, read on the forward strand.
GGAGTGTGCAGTCGTGGGGGTGTCAGACCCGGAGTGGGGGGAGCGGGTCTGTGCGGCATTGGTGCTGAAATCAGATAGCGATCTGTCACTGGAATCCTTCCGCAGTTGGGCGAAGGAATACCTGGCTGTTTACAAGGTGCCGACACGGATTCTGACGCTGGAGGAACTGCCCCGCAACGCCATGGGAAAAGTGACGAAGCCTGCTGTCGTAGCGCTGTTTGATGCATAATTCATGACTTATATTGAGTGTGAAAACCCTAAAAGCGTTTCCAAGCATGAAAACCCTAAGAGGGTGTTTGAGAAGTCCTCTGGCAAGTAGCGAAACGTTATTGTTAGCCGCATGAGTACTTCACCAGATTTTGAGCCGTTGCTTGCCTACATGGAGAGGCTGCCTGCGATTGATTTACCGGCAGGACGGAAGTCCATCGGACATGGTTCTTTCAAGGACGGCAATTGGTGGCTCAAGTTCAGGCTTAATACGGCACACCCGTTAGCATGGCGACATGTTCAGGAACTTGGGCACGTCCTAAATTACGTTTCCGTTGAGTCCCGGTTGCCCACTGTTTTCATGCCTGTTTCACCGCCTCCCTATATGAACGGAGGAGTTGAGGTTTTGTCGTGGGTCATAGAATCTACCGAGCCGACTTTTACTCCCGCACAGTGCGCGGAGTGGTTAGAAGGCAGACTGCCACGCCCAGTGGATGATTTGGAGCAGTGGAAGATGGATGAAAGTGGATGCGGCTAATCACTTACTGGTGGCATCATAACTTGAGCCCATCTGAAACTAGTACAGTAGACAAAAAGTTTTGTAAGGGGTGAAGGGGTTCCACCCCTTCTTGGGGGCGAAGCCCCCAGACCCCCAATGTTACAGAACTTAGTGTTCACAACACTAGTGGGCTAGAAGTGGATATCCTGCCATAATTTAAGATATAGCTTAGAGGCTATCTCATGGAGCAACATTCTTTTGAAGGAACCTGGGAAGAAATTCTTCGTTACGCCCCTGAACTTGTTGGACGGCGTGTAAGGTTAACAGTGCTATCTGGTGAGAGTTCAAAATCTCAAAATGGGACTACCCTGGATCAAGTCTTGAAAGGTAGGGTCGGTCGAGTTCAGTTTCAGCCTGCAAATTTATCTACACGCACAAGAGAGGCATTCACTGATCTTCTGGCTGAGAAGCACAGGCTACCGAGATTGGGGCAGTGATTCTTTGTGACGCGTCTCCCTTGATTGCTTTGATTAACCAAAGTGACATCAATCATACTCGTTGTGTCAATGCTTTATCTGGTCTTCCTGCGCCTTTGGTTACAACGTGGTCATGTTTTACGGAAGCGATGTATTTGCTAGGTCGGTATGGCGGTTGGTCAGCACAGCAGGAGTTATGGGGTTACGTAGCTGATCAGCTCCTTGTGCTTCATTTCAATGGGGAAGACGAGCAAGCAAGGATGCAAGTATTGATGGAGCAATATCGAGATTTACCGATGGATTTAGCAGATGCATCCCTGGTTGCAGCGGCTGAAGCTCTCAAGCAAAAACGAATTTTTACCCTTGATCGAGATTTTCAGATTTATCGTCTCAAAGGAAACCAACCTTTCAATGTTGTGCCTTGAGCGGTAGATGGTAGTTGACGAGGGCTAATACGTCACGGCAGCGGACGGACGAAAACTGCTGGTGCTGAGTTCAAGATCATCTGCCGCCGCTGCGTTTTGCTGCTCCCCCTAATCCCCCCTAAAAAGGGGAACGTTCGACCCGGTTTCCCCTTTTCTAAGGGGGGTTAAGGGGGGATCTTCAGTGCTTAGGCAGACAACCTGAACCTCTTTAAAACCCCTAAAAGCGTTTCCACCCGCGCAGTGGGTGGAAACGCTTTTAGGGGTTTTTGCATACACGCAACAAGCGTTCAGGAAGCTTGAACGCTTGTTAGACTGACATTGTGCTACCATGAAGGCTGCCAGAATCATCCGGTCGATTGCTGGCGCATTGGACTTTGCTCGGCTGAGCGGCCAACTGAACCACTGAATTTCTGCTCTTAGACTGGGCCCAGCATTTCATTTGGGGTAGGGGCACCACTCGGAGCCAATTTTTCATGACATTTGAGACTCTCGGTCTGATGACCGAACTGCTTCGCGCTGTAGCGGATGAAGGGTACACGGAGCCAACACCCATCCAGCAGCAGGCGATTCCTGCGGTGTTGCGGGGGCAGGATGTATTTGCCAGTGCGCAGACGGGGACGGGAAAGACGGCCAGTTTTACGCTGCCTTTGCTGCAACGCCTGAAGACAACGACGCAGAACGGGAAGCGATCGCCCCGTGCCCTGATTCTCACCCCCACGCGGGAGCTGGCGGCGCAGGTAGCGGATAGCGTCAAAACCTACGGCAAATTTCTACCGCTGCGATCGGCGGTGATCTACGGTGGGGTAGGGTTTGACCCGCAAATCCAGGCGTTGAAGCGGGGCGTGGATGTGCTGGTGGGAACCCCTGGTCGGTTGCTCGACCATGTGAACCAGAAGACGCTGGACCTGTCGCACGTTGAGATTCTGGTGCTGGATGAGTGCGATCGCATGTTAGACATGGGCTTCATTCACGATATTCGCAAGATTCTGGCAAAGCTGCCCGCCACCAGGCAAACGCTGATGTTCTCCGCCACTTTCTCGAAGGAGATCCAGCAGTTGGCCAGTACGTTGCTGCATGAGCCAGTGCTGATTGAGGTGGCTCCACGCAATACGGCGGCGGAGCAGGTGAAACAGATTGTGTATCCTGTGGATCGCAACCGCAAGCGGGAGTTGCTGTCCTTCATGATCGGCTCGAACAACTGGAAGCAGGTGCTGGTGTTCACGCGCACCAAGCAGGGGGCGAATCGGCTGGCGGAACAGTTGGCTAAGGATGGCCTGAAAACGGGCGCGATTCACGGCAACAAGAGTCAGGCGGCTCGGAACCGGGCGCTGAACGACTTTAAGCAGGGGAAGGTGCGGGTTCTGGTGGCGACGGATGTAGCCTCACGGGGACTGGACATTGACCAGCTTCCCTATGTGGTGAACTACGAGTTGCCCAATGTGCCGGAGGACTATGTGCATCGCATCGGACGCACGGGGCGAGCCGGGAATGAAGGACAGGCGGTGTCGCTGGTGTGTGCAGATGAGTATGCCTTTTTGCAGAGTATTGAACGGCTGTTGAAGCAGAAACTGCCCAGAGATGTGGTTCCTGGCTATGAGCCGATGGTTACGGAACCGACGTCCCCACCGCAGCAGCAGCGATCACAGGGACAGCGGAGTGCGCCTGGAGAACGGGGGCGATCGCAGCCCGGAACCAGCCGCAGCCGACGCTCCAATTCGGGCGGAAGCCGTAACCGTAGAGTACATACCGCTTAACCGAAGAGGGAAACGCGATCGCGCCTGCTGCTGCATCTCGTTGCATCTCGTTCCCAGGCTCTGCCTGGGAATGCCCACCGGAGGCTCTGCCTCTTGTAGCAGGAGGCAGAGCCTCCATCGCTCCATTCCAGGCGAGACGCCTGGAACGAGGGTTGCGTCTGCGCGGGCATTTTGCCCGCGCCACGGTCGCTCAACTTAGGCCAGGGGCTACGAGTCATCCCGCAGCGTCCGCACCCAAACCTCGCGCGATCGCGCCCCGTCGAATTCGCATAGATAAATAACTGGACTTTTGACTACGTTCCCTGTAATACCGCGAAACGCTCTCTACGAGAGCGTTTCGCGGTATAATGAGTTTTAGCGCCGATTTTTCTTGAAAAGCTGACGCAGTCAGCTTTTCAAGAAAAATCGGCGCAATTTAGTTACTGGAGTTTTGACTACTTTTCCTGTAATGCCGCGAAACGCCCTCGCAGAAGGCGTTTCGCGGCATATTTAATTCCAGCGCCGATTTTCTCCAAAACGCTGACGCAGTCAGCGTTTTGGAGAAAATCGGCGCAATTTAGTCAAAAGTCCAGTTAGTTAAAAGTCCAGTAAATAAACTGAGAGCGCCCCCATTGAAAATACACCTCTGCTTCTCCCCTGCGCTAGATGGCGCTCCGCAAAATCCCGGCTAACTTAATGAGCGCAGACTTTCCCTGGACCCATCTTGCTGAAGAACGATCCCCTCTGGTTCAAAACCGCGCTCATCTATGAAGTTCCCGTCCGTGCCTTTGCCGACAGCAATAGCGACGGCATTGGAGACTTTGGCGGCCTCACCGAGAAACTGGACTATCTTCAAGAACTGGGTATTACTGCCGTCTGGCTCCTCCCCTTCTTTCCGTCCCCCCAGCGCGACGACGGTTACGACATCTCCGACTACACCAACGTCAACCCCATCTACGGCACCCTGGACGATTTCAAAATATTCCTGGCGGCGGCACATCAACGGGGCATCCGGGTGATTATTGAACTGATCGTTAATCACACCTCCGACCAGCATCCCTGGTTCCAGCGATCGCGCCTTGCCCCCAAAGACAGCCTGGAGCGCAACTTCTACGTCTGGAGCGAGACACCGGAGAAGTACCAGGAAGCCCGGGTTATCTTCAAGGACTTTGAGACCTCGAATTGGGCCTGGGATGCGACGGCCAGAGCCTATTACTGGCATCGCTTTTATTCGCATCAGCCGGATTTGAACTACGATAACCCTGCCGTAAAGCAGGCGGTGTTTGAGGTGCTGGACTTCTGGTTGAGCATAGGGGTGGACGGTCTGCGCATGGATGCAGTGCCTTACCTATACGAGCGGGAGGGGACAAACTGTGAGAACCTGCCGGAGACCCACACGTTCCTCAAAAAATTGCGGCGATACATTGATGAGAAGTATCCCAACCGGATGCTGCTGGCGGAGGCCAACCAGTGGCCTGAGGATGCTGCCGCTTACTACGGGAATGGCGACGAGTGCCATATGAACTTCCACTTTCCGCTAATGCCGCGCCTGTTCATGGCGTTGCGGATGGAGGACAGTTTTCCCATCAGTGATATTCTGCAACAGACGCCACCGATTCCTGAGAACTGTCAATGGGGGTTGTTTTTGCGCAACCATGATGAGCTGACACTGGAGATGGTCACCGACGAAGACCGGGATTTTATGTACCGCGTCTATGCTGAAGATCCGGAGATGCGTGTCAACCTGGGCATTCGCCGTCGCCTCGCGCCGCTGTTGGGGAACGATCGCCGACAAATTGAACTCCTGAATGGCCTGCTGCTCTCCCTCCCTGGTACTCCTGTTCTATACTACGGCGACGAAATTGGTATGGGGGATAACGTGTATGTGGGCGATCGCAACGGCGTCCGCACTCCCATGCAATGGTCGCCCGACCGGAATGCAGGCTTCAGTCGTTCCAATCCCCAGCGGCTTTATCTGCCGCTAGTTGTGGATGCGGAGTATCACTACAATTCAGTCAACGTGGAGACCCAGCGAGCCAACCCTAACTCATTGTTAAATGCAACCAGACGTCTGATTGCCACCCGCAAACGCTTCATCGCAATGGGACTGGGAGATTTTCAACTATTGCGACCTGCGAACCGTAAAGTGTTGGCGTTCATCCGCACCTACAGGGAGGAGCGGATTCTGGTGGTGGCGAATCTGTCGCGCTTTGTGCAAACGGTTGAACTGGATCTATCCGGCTTCAAGGGGCAAAATCTTGTGGAAATTTTTGGGCGAACCGAATTTCCGACGATCACGGACTCCTATTTCCTCAGCCTTGGGGCCTATGGCCTCTACTGGTTCAGGCTGCAACCCCAACCCAGCGAGTTGCAGCCCCAGCAACAGAGAAACATCCCCACATTAACAGTGACAGAGGCCAACCCCCTGGCGCAACTCTCCCTGGAATTCAAAGAGCAGCTAGAAACCTTGCTGCCAGAGTACTTCTCCAGTTTTTCCTGGTTTGATGGACGCTTCCGCCCGGTGCAGGCTGCCCGACTGACGGAGGTAATTCCTCTTCCCTATCCCAAAAGTTCCCAGACTAATCTGGCGCAGATGATTTGTCTGCATGTGGATTATCTACAGGGGAATTCCCAGACTTATTTCTTCTTCATCAGTCTTGATGAAGGAGAGGAGGCTGCTCGACGATTATCAGAATCCTCCACTGCGGTGATTGCACGTCTACAGATTTTGGGAAGTGATCGGGTGGTAATCTTGGTAGATGCGATCGCCGATCCCGCATTCCTTTCATTTCTACTGAATACAACAATCCATCACCAGAGCCATCGCAGTCAGATCGGTGAACTCGTTACAGTTTTGAACTCATCCTACGAGTTTTTGGCTAACAGTCCACCTCAAGCAGAACCTTCGCTGATGCGCGGCTCACACCGCAACACTTCCGTCATTTTCAGTGACGCTTCCAGCGGTGGCGATTCTCCTCAGCTCATCCTGAAACTGTTTCATCGGGCTGGAGAAGGCATTAATCCCGATCTGGAGATGCGCCAGTACCTGAGTCAGCGGTTTGAGCATATTACGGCGATCGCTGGATATCTGGAATATCGTCGTCCCAAATCCGACATTACAACGGTGGGGATTTTGCAGCAGTATATCTCCGATGTCCGAAATACCTGGAACTACACGCTGGATAGTCTACGTGACTACTTCGACGCAGTTCTTGTGCAGCACGAGACAGACATCATTCTGATGCCGCAAGGTTCCCTGTTGAATCTACAGCGGGCCTTCGATGAAAACATTAATCTGGATGATTCTGATGCTCGTGTCTTCTGTGATCCCAGCCTGCTTGCTGCCACTCAGATGTGCTACGTGGCAGGGCTATCGGAGTTGGCGATCGAACGGGTGAATGCCGCCCAGACCATTGGAACCTTCCTGTCTAACATACAGCTTCTGGGACAACGCACTGCGGAACTACACATTGCCCTTGCAGCAGAAACCAATGACCCCAATTTTGCCCCCGAACCCTTCAGCACGCTCTACCAGCGGTCGATTTACCAGTATTCGCGAAACCTGACCGGACAGGTGCTACTGCGCCTGGAAGAGCAGTTCAAATACCTCCCCGCTGATATTCAACCACTGGCAAAGGCAGTACTGAAAAACCATTCCACCTACCTGGAACGTTTCCGTCAAGTCCTGGATCACAAAATTACCGCGAAGCGAATGCGCTACCACGGTGACTACCATCTGGGCCAGGTGCTCTATACCGGGCGTGATTTTTACATTATCGACTTCGAGGGAAATTCGTCCCGTCCGGTGAGCGAACGACGGATGAAGCGATCGCCCCTGAGAGATGTTGCCAGTATGCTGCAATCCTTTGACTACGCGACGAATTTTGCTCTTCAGCAAGAGATGGAGAGCGGCTTGATTCACCTCGAACAGGTTAATCGTATGCAGCGGTGGGCCAGGTATTGGGAACGTTGGGTCAGCGCCGGATTCCTGCACGCCTATCTGCAAACGGCGATGAAAGATGCATTTTTACCAATCTCTGAAGTTGAATTGAAGGTGTTGATGGATTTTTGCCTGCTGGAACGGGCGATCGAGGATCTGGGATACGAACTCGATCACAATCTCGATCGGGTGAAGATCCCGCTTCAACGGATTCTGGAGTTTAGTTAAGCACTGGACTTTTGACTCAATCGTGCCGATTGTTTCAAAACAATCGGCACTAATATTAAGGTCGCCGCTGCATTTTGTGCGGGTGGCGTTCGAACCTTCCCCATCCTGGGAATATTCTTTGAAACAGCCGCTATTTACAGCGCTTTGCGCTGAACTAAAACCAAACTTTGTGTTGAGAACCGTGCTCCGCACGGTTCTCAACACAAAGTTTGTACCAGACGCACTTGCAAAGTGCTGTATAACCATCCTTTCTGCATCCTCTGTTTACGTCTACTTGTAGAAACTCTAGCCAGTCATCTGACTCTGACTACAACTCTCAGCACATGCTGAATGCCAAATGAACACCGAGGGATACTCATCATGTCAACGGCTGGAAACTCCGGTTTTGTCCTGATCGTGGATGACAACGCGAACAATCTTGCGGTGCTTTCAGAAGCCCTGAGTAGTTCAGGGTTTCGCTACCGGGTGGCAATGGATGGAGAAACTGCCCTGGTGCAGGTCGAGCGGAATCGACCGGAGCTGATTTTGCTGGATGTGCAAATGCCAGGAATCGATGGCTTTGAAACCTGCCGCCGCCTTAAGGCGAATCCTTCGACGCAGGCGATCCCGGTCATTTTTATGACGGCGCTTGCTGATATCGACAGCAAAGCCAGGGGCTTCTCGATGGGGGCAGTTGATTATATTCCTAAGCCGTTTGACCACATGGAGGTTGTGGCCAGACTGCGGGTGCATTGGCAGTTGAAGCAGTTGACAGAATCGCTGGAGCAACAGGTGCATGATCGGACTGCCGCCCTCCAGGAAGCTCAGGTGCAGATGGTGCAGCAGGAGAAACTATCGAGCCTGGGTGAGATGGTGGCGGGTATTGCCCATGAACTGAACAATCCAATTAACTTTATTGCCAGTAATCTCAATCCACTGCGAGAGTACATCACAGGAATTACTGCAATTCTTCAGCTTTATCAGCAGGAGCATCCGTCCCCCTCTCAAAGGTTGAGTGATGCGATCGATGATTTAGACCTGGAATTTGCATTAGAAGACACCGCAAAAATTCTAGATTCTTTTGCCATCGGTACTGAGCGGATCAGAAATATTTCTACGTCACTCCGAACCTTCTCTCGCTCTGACAACGAAACCCAGATTTCTGCCAATCTACATGAGGGCTTAGATAGTACGCTGATGATCTTACAGCATCGCCTCAAAGGAAAAGGCGATCGCCCCACTATTGAGGTATTAAAATCCTATGGCGATCTGCCCCCAGTACTGTGCTATCCCGGACAGATGAACCAGGTATTTATGAACATTCTGGCTAATGCAATTGATGCCATTGATGAAGCTTTCGAACAGAAGAAATTAAGTGACCCTGTTCCACAAATTCACATTAAGACACTCATATCTGGAGACCAGGTCAGGATTCACATTGCAGACAATGGTACTGGTATTCCTGATGCCGTTCAGCAGCGATTGTTTGAACCTCTGTTTACAACAAAGCCTGTTGGAAAAGGAACAGGACTGGGAATGGCGATCGCCCATCAAATTGTTGTTGAAAAACACAATGGTTTGCTCGGCCTCTCCTCTGAATTGGGAAAGGGAACAGAATTTTTCATCCAGCTCCCGATTGATGCAGTCTCTGCTGGCTGACCAGAGACGACCGGGCAAGCAAAGAGAATAAAGTTCCATCGTGGGGCTGGTGGAGGGACACTGGACTTTTGACTCAAATGCGCCAATTTTTTCTGAGAAGCTGACTGCATCAGCCTCTCAGAAAAAATTTGCACTAAAACTAAATATGCCGTGAAACGCTCTCTAAGAGAGCATTTCACGGCATGACAGAGAATATGCTCAAAAGTCCAGTTTGGCTCAATCGCGCTTACCTATTTATTCTTCAATCAACGAATTTGTCTAAACTGACATATTTCACCTTGCCCAAAGAAAACCCAAAACCCCGATTCTGCCGCCGCTTCGCGGCGGCAGAATCGGGGTTTTGGG
>CAZVXA010000023.1:0-46614 GCA_964630955.1 uncultured bacterium
ATGATTTTTTGATTGTGTGGCGCGCCCCGCGCGCCACACAATCAAAAAATCATATGTCAAATCAGCAACGCCCTGTATTCTAAAATGTTGCCGAGGTAATCGTAGTTCGCTTGGCGAACTAACAGTCTGGATGTTGAATTTGGGTAGTCATCCAGATCCCGTGGTTCTGGATGACGCAAGACAAAATTAAAACCCCAGCATCAGCAGTGGCTCGGCGCAATTCGCCGAGCCACTGCTGATGCTGGGGTTTTCAATTAGAGGGAACCTTACATTGTCACCAGTTCAGCGGGTAGCCGCTTAAACGACAACCGCTCGTTCTCGATATCAACGAAGATGGTGTCTCCGTCATTGAACTCACCCCGCAGCAGTGCTTTCGCGATCTGAGTTTCAAGCTCCCGCTGGATGGCACGCTTCAGGGGACGGGCACCAAACACGGGGTCGTAACCCACCTCGGCCAGGAAGTCGAGAGCAGCATCGGTAAGCTTGAGGGAGATCTTGCGATCGCTCAACCGTTCCGACAATCTCGCCACCTGGAACTGGACAATTCGGCGCAGTTCGCTCTGCTTCAGGGCGTGGAAGATAATTGTCTCATCCACCCGGTTCAGGAACTCAGGGCGGAAACTGTTGCGCATAGCTTCCATTACCCGCGCTCGCATCTCCTCATAGCGGGCATCATCTCCGGCAATGTCCAGAATGTACTGGGAACCGATATTGCTGGTCATGATGATGATGGTGTTCTTGAAGTCCACCGTGTGCCCCTGGGCGTCAGTGACACGACCGTCGTCCAGAATTTGCAGGAAGACGTTGAACACATCGGGGTGGGCCTTCTCAATCTCATCAAACAGAATTACTGCATAGGGACGACGACGCACCGCTTCGGTGAGCTGCCCCCCTTCCTCGTAACCCACATATCCCGGAGGCGCACCAATCAGACGGCTGACGGCGTGTTTCTCCATGTACTCCGACATGTCGATCCGCACCATTGCCTCTTCGGTGTCAAACAGGTAGGCGGCAAGGGCTTTTGCCAGTTCGGTCTTACCAACACCCGTGGGACCAAGGAAGATGAAGCTGGCGATCGGGCGGTTGGGGTCGGCCAGTCCAGCTCGAGAACGCTGAATGGCGTCAGCTACCGCAGTCACAGCTTCGTTTTGACCAATGACGCGCTTGTGCAGTTCATCCTCCAGGTGCAGGAGTTTCTGCATCTCCGATTCCACCAGTTTGCTGATGGGGATGCCCGTCCACTTCGAGATCACCTCAGCGATGTCAGACTCGGTGACCTCCTCTCGCAGCAGTGATTTGCCGCTGGTCTGGGTCTGGGTCAACTTGGCATCAGCTTCCTCTAGCTGCCGCTCAATCTCAGTAAGTTTGCCATACTTCAGTTCTGCTGCCCGGTTCAGATCGTAATCGCGCTCGGCCTGCTGGATCTCGTTATTGACTTTTTCTTTTTCCTGCTTCAGCTTCTGGATATCGGTGATCACGTCCTTCTCTGACTGCCACTGGGCGTTCAGTCCACTCTGGACTTCCTTCAGGTCAGATAGTTCGCGCTCCAGTCGCTCCAGGCGATCGCGCGAGGCCACGTCGCTCTCCTTCTGGAGTGATACCTTCTCCATTTCCAGTTGCAGGATTTTGCGGTCTACCTCGTCCAACTCTTCTGGCTTCGAGGTGATCTCCATTTTCAGTCGAGCGGCGGCTTCATCCACCAGGTCGATCGCCTTGTCGGGCAGGAAGCGATCGCTGATGTAGCGGTTCGACAGCATTGCCGCCGCCACCAGGGCAGAGTCAGAGATCTTCACCCCGTGGTGGTTCTCATACCGTTCCCGCAGACCCCGCAGGATTGAGATGGTGTCTTGAACGCTGGGCTGGTCAACGTAGACCTGCTGGAATCGCCGTTCCAGGGCGGCGTCTTTCTCAATGTACTTGCGGTACTCGTCCAGGGTAGTGGCACCGATACAGCGCAGTTCTCCACGGGCCAGCATGGGTTTCAGCAGGTTGCCTGCGTCCATTGCGCCCTGGGTGGCACCTGCACCGACGACCGTGTGAATTTCGTCGATGAATAGAATAATGCTGCCCTGGGAGTCGGTCACCTCTTTGAGAACGGCCTTCAGGCGCTCCTCAAACTCGCCCCGGTATTTGGCACCCGCAATCAGGGCACCCATGTCGAGGGCAATCAGCTTACGGTTCTTGAGGGATTCCGGCACGTCACCGTTAACGATGCGCTGGGCCAGACCTTCGGCGATCGCCGTCTTACCCACGCCCGGTTCACCAATTAGCACCGGATTGTTCTTCGTCCGGCGAGAGAGAATTTGAATCGTGCGGCGAATTTCATCGTCACGGCCAATCACCGGATCAAGCTTACCGTCACGAGCCGCCTGGGTCAGGTCGCGTCCATATTTCTCTAATGATTCGTACTTTCCTTCGGGACTCTGGTCGGTCACTTTTTGATTGCCTCGTACCTGTTGAATCGCGTTTCTCAGCACAGCCTCCGTCAGCCGTGCTTCCTGAAATAGTCCTTTGCCAAAGCGATCGTCCTGGGCATACCCCAGTAGCAGATGCTCAATGGAAATAAAACTATCATCAAATTCCTTGCGATAGTTCTCCGCTCGATCCAGCAGTTGGTCTGCCGAGCGTCCCCAGTAAATCGAAGTACTGCTGCCGGAGACTTTGGGCTGGCGGTTAATAAAATTATCAGTATAGTCGCGCACGCGCTGCACGTTCACCCCGGCTTTGTTGAGAATGCTGGTGGCCAGTCCTTCCTGCTCCAGCAGGGCCTTCATCAGGTGTTCGGTTTCGATATTTTGCTGCGATGCCTGCCGAATGATCTCCTGGGAACGGGCGATCGCCTCAAACGCTTTCTCTGTAAATTGGTTTGGATTTGTCGGTTGCATAGCCTTTAGGGGTGCGAGAGGGCAATGTGGCAGGCGGCACGTCACACCAACTCACCAGCCCACCATCATAATTTGGGTCAATGAACTTATTGTACGGACTGGAATGCGATCGCAAAGATCGGACTTCCCACCCTCTGCCGGGAGAGTTACCGCCCATTCTTCAGTGACATCCTCTCCCGCTAACCCTTGCGAGTCTAGCAGGAGCTTCCCAATCTCACAATTGAGAGTTGCTGCTTCGCAGGCATCCCAACGGATAAGCCTCCACAGCCAGAGAACGGCAGTCCAACCGTCCTATAAGCCCGTTTCAAAATGTTGATTCCCGAATTCCAATCCCGGTCAATCACCAACCCGCAGTGAGGGCAGTCATGAACCCGAACAGACAAGGTTTTCTCAACCCGTTCACCGCAGCCCGAACAATCAATGCTGGTGCCCTTTGGGTCATCACCCACTGCCCGCTTGCCGCGTTTTACCGCTACTGCTTGCAGGATAGAGAGGAATGCGCCCCATGCAGCATCCAGAATCGACTTTGCCAGTCGGGTTCTGGCAAGTCCCTTGATGTTCAAGTTCTCAAACGCTATCAGGTCGTACAGGCTGCAAAGCCTGTACGACCTGATAGTGAAACGCTTTGCGCTGACGAGCAACGTGCAGATGCAGCCGCGCAACCTTGTTCGCTTGCTTCTGATAGTTCTTCGCCCCCTTCTCCTTCCGCGCCAATTTGCGCTGCTGTCGGGCCAGTTGAGCCTGAGCATTGCGGAAGTATTGAGGTACTTCCACCGCCTGCCCGTCCGAGGTGGCGAGGAATTTCTCAAGTCCCACATCAATCCCGACTGCACTTTTCACCGCTTCGACTGGCAACAGTTCTGGCACAGTGCCATCTTCCAGCGAGAAGCTGACATACCAGCCATCAGCTTTTCTCAATATCGTCGCTTGCTTGATCACAAATCCATCTGGGATTGGGCGATGCAGAATCACCAGCACCTCACCAATCCGAGACAGCTTCAAGACATTGCCCCTCAAATGCACTCCTGCCTTTGGGTGGTTCACCCTGGGAAACGTGAAGGAGCAAATGTCACCCCGTTTCTTGAATCTGGGTCTGCCCCCTCGTTTGCCATTCTTATCGGGGAACAGCCACCGCTTCCAGGCTTTGTCTAGCCGCATCAGGTTTTGCTGCTGACAGTCAGCGTAGATGCCTTTGTATTCGGGAAATAGTTCTTTCGTTTGCTTTAACTCAAATGCTTGCGTGTAGTAATCAACAGGCGCTCCCACTTCTCCAATCGGCTCTGCAACAATGCTGCATCGGGCAATTGGAGCGCGAGTGCGGTTCAACCAGTCCAGCCGTTGTCCCAATGCGTAGTTCCAGTGCCGCCGCAACAACTCTCCCCAGACCTCCATTGTGGATGCCTGGTCAGCAGTCGGCTTTAGCCTGTACTGATAGGTGAGTAACATTGTACTAGTTTAGCATTGGCAATATGCAGTACAAGCAAGACTACCGCTGTGTTTACAGTCTCAACATACATCTGGTGCTGGTCACAAAGTACAGACGAAAAATGATCAACCAGTCCATCCTGAAACGCCTCAACGAAATCTTCGATTCCACCTGCCAGAAGTGGGGATGCGAACTGACTGAATTCAACGGAGAACCTGACCACGTTCACCTTCTCATCAGCTATCCACCTGATGTCGCAATCAGTAAATTCGTCAACAACCTCAAAACGGTATCAAGTCGCTTGATTCGCAAGGAATTTGCAAAGTATGTTATAGCGGTTCTTACTCAGGTGAGGTACGGGGGTGCGGGGGCGGTGCCCCCACGCAGGGGTTCTACCCCTGCACCTCGTACCTCACCCACACGAGAAGTGCAATAACTCCATCTACAGCAAGCCCGTTTTCTGGACAGGAGCCTATTTTGTGGCTTCGACGGGTGGTGCAACGTTGGAGCAGATTAAAGCTTACGTGGAGAACCAGCAATCTCCTGGTGATTAAGGGGGTATCGCCCCCCCTTAATCGCCGCTCCTATCCCCCTCACCGTCAAACGCTATCGCGTTCTGGCGGGAGTACCTCGGAGAAATGAGATGGATATTTTGGCCGACAACGGCGTGATTCACGTAATTGACGGGGTTCTCATTCCCAGCATTCTGGGCGAGTAGTCGGCAGATGGTTCAGGTGGGCGATCGCCCAGTGCGTAAACCTCTACGGGTTGGGCCTTGCCCTTGAGGGCGATCGTCCCCAGTTCTATGCAGGGCAATTCAGAGTTTTGTGGCTCTACAGGTAATGCCTGCACCACTTCACGAGTCATGAGAATCTGATCCGGTTCAGCACGACCCATCAAGCGTGCCGCCGTGTTGACCGCATCCCCCAGAATATTGAACTCTCGTCGGCCCCGCAGTTCTCCAATCTCAGCAGCGAAGACTGCTCCACTGGCAATACCCACCCTGCAGGCCAGCGTAATGGGCTGTCCCTGAATCGTGGGAGGCACCCGTCGCCGCACCAGATTGCGCACGGCCTGAGCCGTTTCGACTGCCCGCAGTGCGTCATCAGTTCTGCAACCCATGACCCCAAAGTACAGCAGCATATCGGAGCCAACGGCGTGGTAGGTCACCTTCTGCAGGATGCCGCCTCTGGCCTGGGCGATCGCATTGATCAGCGAGAATAAGCTGGAGAATTCGGTCACCAGTATGTCCAACTCCTCCACGGGAGCCTGCTCCACGACCTCTGCCAGCCCCTGCAAATTGACAAAAACAACCACCGATTCTGGGAAGTTCGGAGCAATCCGCCGCTGCACCACACTTTCCACCAGCAGATTCAGAATGGGAGCGGGGAAATAGGCGGCCAATGCCTCCACCCGCCGAACTCCCTCCTGAATTTCAGATCGCAATCCCTCAATGCTGCGATCGAGCAACAGGGGAGCAGGTCGGCGACGATCCAGAGAAATATCATATTCCCCCAGGCGATCGCCCGTCAGGTCATCTTCAACCAGCCAGTGTTCCTTGTCCAATGGCGTTAGATGGAACGATGAATGCAGGCGATCGCCTGCTGTTCGCGTCAGACAGACTCGACCAGGACGACTGGCTCCCTCTGCCTGCTTGGCTCGCTGCACAGTTTCCCCCAGCAGCACATGGGCCATACGCATGGGCGTGCCAATGTCTGCGGTCAAAAATCGGCCTGCATGGATTCCCACCCGCATCTTCAGCGAGAATGCCCCCTGGGGTGTCTCAATCTGACCAAACCCGGCCATTGCCCGCTGCATTCGTAAGCCCGCCCGAACCGCCTGAGCCGTATCACTGCCATCAGGTTCCGCCAGAAACCGCACCAGCATTGCATCTCCGGTAAACTCCAGCAAATCCCCCCCCGACTTGCTGATAATTTCAATCATGGCGGAGAAATAGCGGTTCAGTACCTCCAGCAAGCCCACAGTGTCGCGCTGGCCTGCGATCGCCTTGGCCTCCAGTAGCGAGGTGAATCCGGCCAGGTCGGTGAACAGCAGTGTACCTGTCTGCCAGCTATAGCGCACCCTGCCCAGAGTCGGAAGGTCAGCGGCAGCGTGGCGTGGCACGTAGTCATAGAGGGTATGCTGAATTGTCCGAAGGTGCTGGAAGACGCGCATTAAATTAGCAGCGGTTGGTTCCAGCCACACCGCAGCATAGAGTTCTGCGGGCAGCAGTCGCCGCAGTCGGGGTTCAATTTCGGCCAGGGGAAAAGGGAATTCGGCGATCATGGTGCCTCTAGAGTGCCCAGGCTGATCAAGAAAATCGCAAATTCTTGTCAAAAGGCTTCCCGGAGCGGTATGCTTAAAAGCTGGAGTCAAACAAACAACTTTGTTTGTTGAAGTCCCCCCACGCGGATGTGGCGGAATTGGTATACGCGCACGTTTGAGGGGCGTGTGGCTTTGCCTTGCGAGTTCGAGTCTCGCCATCCGCATTGTGAAGAAAGGGAGCGCTCACTTTGTGAGCGCTCCCTTTTCTTTGCACCGCTCTAACTGACTGGAGTTTTGACTACTTTTTCTACGATGCCGCGAAACACTCTTATAGAGAGCGTTTCGCGGCATTTTTAGGTTTAGCGCCGATTTTTCCTGAAACGCTGACTCCGTCAGCGTTTCAGGAAAAATCGGCGCAATTTAGTCAAAAGTCCAGAGGATTCTTAGATGCCGAGAAATGCTACTCCATGTTGGCTGCTCCCCTTGGTTGTAGAATTTCATGGCGTAGTCCCCCTTGGCAAGAAGAACCTCAGCCTAAGTTAGCATTGTTAGTAATTTTAAGTTGTTCTGCGTAGTGAGTTTTCCACCTCCCAGCGATCGCAGAAGGCAGTGACATCAACTTTAGGATTAATCTTGTCAGGGAAATCAATTTGCAGGGTAAAGAAAACGTAATCCCGGTCACTTGTCAGCAACTTGCGCTCACGGAGGCTTAGAAGTTCTTCCCAATCTAGTAGACTTGGGCGTGAGTTCACCTACCAAGCCATAAGGCAGGCATCTTGCCTGCACAGGCAAGATGCCTGCCCTACGGTTGCTAAATTTACGCCAATGTCTACTAGTAAAGTAGCCCACCCCTGCAGCTTTGTTCATATGCTTAGCCTCTTGTGGTGCATATGAACTAATTTGCGTTATTTGGAAGCTCAGAGCATATCGATTTAGATTTTGAGTATGCAGCTCGGCGGTTTATAGGGGAAAATGCTTACTCCAGACAAGAATATAGAACTCGCCTGTCTTAATATGAGTCCAGTCAGCAGCTTTGTAGAGAGAATAAAGCAGTCAGTCTTGCAGATTAGCCAAGCTCCTGAGCTATACCGTCATCGGTTGGTTGTAACAGTCGTACCACCCGATTTGGTAAAGGCACTACCATTTAGGGAAATAGCGAACCAGTTTGAGTTTCAATATGTGAACGTTAATCTTGAATTGAGCCAACTTCTATTGGACGTTCCCATAAAGCAGCGCCCGCTAAGAGCGGTCAGATTACTTAATGATGAAATTATCCAGCAACGCGCTCAGCAAGGTTTAGTCTTAGATTACCTTGACATTCTCTTTGATCCAGGTCTAGAGCTAGCTCCTATGCGTTGTCTGCTCGATGTTGCTCGCCGTTATACTGTGGTGGCTAGGTGGGTCGGCTCCTGTAAGGAGGGATATTTGATTCGTGCAGAACCTGGGCATCCTGAATATGGTCAATACTGGCCAGAAGAGGCAGTGATTGTACAGGTAGAATCAAATCCTGGTAGCAAGTAGCAGAGATAGAAGAGGGTAGGTGATGCGGTACAGCGATTTGATTCAATTTGAACCGATTGAGACCGTTGTTCAGCTCCGGGATGCTGACCGTATCCAGGAAGCAGAACGCCTCGTTTCTACCTATGTCATCTCTGACGAGATGGCTGAAAAGCTTACTTTCTCACTGTTCCCCAACCTTAGATTTGACGGGCATGACAGCAAGGGAGTGCTGATTGTTGGCAACTACGGCACGGGCAAATCTCACCTCATGTCAGTTATTTCAGCCATTGCTGAGTATGGCAATTTGACAAAGGCACTCACGAATCCCGGTATTCTCAATGCGGCGGCTACCATTGCAGGCAAATTTAGAGTCGTCCGGGCTGAGATTGGCACAACCAGAATGTCGCTCCGCAACATTCTGGTTTCTGTCCTAGAAGAATACTTAGGTAATTTGGGTATTCAATACACGTTTCCTTCAGTTGAGGAGGTTGTCAACACCAAACCTGCCTTCGAGGAAATGATGGCGGCCTTCAACAGCCATCCAGAGCATCGTGACAAAGGCTTGCTTCTGGTTGTGGACGAACTACTTGACTACCTGGGCAGTCGAACAGACCAGGAACTCAACCTTGATCTTTCCTTCCTGAGGGAAATTGGAGAGGTTTGCAAGTATCTGCCTTTCCGGTTTATTGCTGGTCTTCAGGAAAGATTATTTGATAACGATCGCTTTTCCTTTGTTGCAGGAGCAATTCGGCGAGTCAAAGATCGGTTTGACCAGTTGCTGATTGCGACCAGAGACATCAAGTTTGTGGTGGCAGAGCGTTTGCTGAAAAAGAACGCGGAACAGAAAGTCAAAATCAGGGAGCATCTCACGCGCTACGCGAAGTTCTATGGAAACATGAACGAGCAAATGGAGGAGTTTGTTGACCTGTTTCCGGTGCATCCGGAGTACATCAATGTTTTTAACCAAATCACGTTTGTTGAGAAGCGAGAGGTTTTAAGAACCCTATCACTGGCAATGCGGCGTACGCTGAATGATCCCGTGCCGGACACTGATCCTGGTTTGATCAGCTATGACCAGTACTGGAAGGTGATTAAGGAAAACGCTGCTTTTAAAACTGTTCCAGAAATCCGAGAAGTGGTTGAGTGCAGCGCTAAGTTAGAAGGATTGGTCCAGAGTAGCTACCCCCCCAAAGCGTCTAAGGAATTCGCCAAGAGAATTATCTATGGTTTGAGTTTATACCGGTTAGCGGTTGGGGATATTGAGAAGCCTGTAGGGTTAACAGCCGAGGCGCTGAGAGACGGCCTATGTCTCTACGATTCAGGTGTGGAGGACATGAGTGATGAGCCTGCGGATGATCTCCGGGGTGAAGTGGAAACGGCACTACGCCTCATCAGCAGCACGGTAAATGGTCAATTCATCTCGGCCACAGAGAGAGATAGTCGAGGCGGACCTAGTGGAATGTTCTACCTCGACATTAAGAAAACAACCGATTACGATGCCCAAATCCAGAAGCGGTCTGAGAGTTTAGACGGTAGCAAGCTTGATCAGGCGTACTTCAGGGCGTTATCCCAAATCCTTTACCTCTCCGATCGCTATTACCCAGGGACACACCTAGCCTGGGAGTATGAATTGGAGTGGCGCAGTCATCAGGCGTCCCGGATTGGCTACATGTTCTTCGGCACACCAAGCCAGAGATCTACAGCTCAGCCTCCAAGGGATTTTTATATTTTCTTCCTGCAACCGTTCTCTGAACTTCCCAAGCTAGCAAAAGTCGAGAAGAGTGATGTCTTTTTTGAATTGAATCGGCGCGATGAGGTATTTAGTGCCGCATTAAATGGATATGCCGCTGCTCTTGACTTGGAAGCAACCAGTTCTGGTAAGGCAAAAGAAACTTATGCTGCTAAAGCTTCTGGGTATCTACGTAATCTAGTGAGGTGGCTGGAAAGCAATATGGCCACTGCTTTTCATGTCACTTATCGGGGACAGACAAAGCCACTACCAGAATGGGTTAAAGGGAGACTTTCGCCGAGCGGAGCTCGAGCAGGGGTGAGAGATATCGTTAATGCTACTGCTTCTGTTTGCCTTGAGGAGTACTTTCGAGAACAAGCTCCTGACTATCCCGGCTTTTCGGTTCTCATCACTAGCGAGAGCCGCCCCCAGGCTGCACAGGATGCATTGCGCTGGATGCGAGGAGCAACTCAAACCAAGCAAGCGACTGCGGTGCTAGACGCGCTGGAACTCCTAGATGGCGATCGCTTGAATCCCACCCAATCCAGGTATGCCAACTTCATCCTGGAGCTTCTGAGAAGTAAAGGTCAGGGACAGGTTCTGAATCGTTCAGAACTGATCCAGGATGAGTTTGGCATCGAATTTATGGTGCGCTTTCGCCTGGAGCCAGAATGGGTCGTTGTGGTGCTGGCGGTTCTGGTTTACCAGGGTGATGTGGTGCTGGCGGTGCCTGGGAAGAAATATGATGCGGGGAATCTGGATAGTTTGATGACGGCCCCCCTGAGCGAATTGCTCAACTTTAAGCATGTTGAACAGCCCAGGGATTGGAACGTTCCCATTCTGAAGGCACTGTTTGAGTTAGTAGGATTAGAACCAGGAAAAGCAGTTTTGGTAACACAGACCGGAGAAGAAGCAGATCGTATTATCGCCAAACAATTGCAGCCTCGGCTTTCGGAACTGGTAAATCGCATTGTGAATGCCAGACAACACATCCCTAATCTGGCGATCTGGGGACAATCGCTGATTCCGGAGGAGCGTATAAGAGCGGTTTACCAAACAACCCTAACCGATACAAAAGGCTTTCTGGAGTCACTTCAAGCTTATAACACGCCTGCCAAACTCAAGAATCTGCGGCTTGAGCCGTCTGAACTGGAGCGCCAGCGGAGGGGGCTTGATACACTGCGACACGTTGATTCTCTGTTAGAACTGCTGACCAATTTACGGGAATTAACCAACTACCTTTCCCAGGCAAGTATGGTGTTGCCGGAGAATCATCCGTGGGTGGTCGAAGTCCGTCAATTTCGCAGTCAACTGGTGATGCAGTTGCAGGATCCTGAACAACGGGAAGCTGCCACGTTTCAGGCAGAAACTCGGAGGAGAATTACCGATCTAAAACAGACCTATGTTCGGACCTATGCCACTCTGCACAGTCGAGGGCGGTTGGGGGTGGCAGAGGCGCGGCTGCGAACCCGTCTGATGCAGGACGATCGCTGGAAGATGCTGACGCGGCTGAAAGACATCGACGTGATGCCAATCCAGCAGCTCCAGGATTACCAGCAACGCTTGCAGCGGCTCCAGGAATGTACTCAACTTACGGAGCAGGATCTACAAACCACCCCTACATGTTCCTATTGTCAGTTTCGACCTGCCAATGAAGACATTCAGGCACCTGTCAGCCTGCGATTGGAACAGATGGATGCTGAGCTAGACCAAATGGTTGCTAATTGGACAAAATCACTGCTGGACAACCTCAAATCAACCGTAGCCCAAGAGAGTATTCGGCTGCTCTCTGAAGATCAGCAGCAGGCTCTAAGGGCGTTTCTGGATTCGGGAGAGCTGCCCGATCTCACGCCAGACCTTATCCACACGCTGCAGGAGAGCCTTTCTGGACTGGAGAAGGTGGTGATTCAGATGGAGGAGGTGCGATCGGCTTTGCTGGAGGGCGGTTCGCCAGTCACACCGGAGGAACTGAAAAATCGCTTCAAAGAATTTGTCAATGACAAAATTTGTGGGTTAGACTCTACCAAAGTCAGGATTGTTCTGGAGTAGCTGTTTAGCAATGGCATCAGATCACATACAGCTTAGTCTCGCTGAAGCTTCAGGCAGCTACAATTATTCAACTCCCGGATCTGTCCAATGTCTGGGAATGACTTTTGAGAACGACGAGGCAAGACGGGCATACTTTTTGGAGAAACTTCGGGAGAAGCTGAAGGACCCAGAGTTTCGCCAGATTGAGGGTTTCCCTGTAGGTGAGGATAAGGATATCTTAGCCCTATCTGATCCACCTTACTACACCGCTTGTCCCAATCCATTTTTAGCTGATTTTATCCAGTATTATGGGAAGCCCTACGACCCCGAAAAGGATGACTATCGACGGGAACCTTTTTCAGCGGATGTCAGCGAAGGGAAAAACGACCCCATTTATAATGCACACAATTATCACACTAAGGTTCCGCACAAAGCAATCATGCGGTACATCCTGCATTATACCAATCCAGGAGATATTGTCTTCGATGGCTTTTGTGGTACTGGCATGACTGGTGTAGCTGCCCAACTTTGTGGTGATAAAGCAACCGTTGAATCACTCGGCTATAAAGTCACAAGCGACGGCAATATTCTAGACGAGACAGATACGCTTTTCAGCCAACTAGGGGCAAGAAGAGTTATTTTGAACGATTTGTCTCCTGCAGCAACATTCATTGCCTATCATTACAATATTCCAGTTGACACCACGGAATTCGAGCAAGAAGCTAAAAGCATTTTAGAAGAAATCGAGAATGAATTTGGTTGGCTATATGAGACTTGGCATTTAGATAAGAAAACAAAAGGACGAATTAACTATACAGTTTGGAGTGAGGTCTTTAACTGTCCCAATTGTGGTGCCGAAATTGTCTACTATGACGTAGCAGTTAATCAAGAAACATTTCAAGTTCTAAATGAATTTAAGTGTCCTCAGTGCAAGAAGGAAAAGTTGAACAAAAAAGCACTTGGAAGGACATGGGAAACAAGTTATGACGAGTGGCTTGGTAAACCAATCAAATCAGTAAAATACAAGCCTGTTCTTATCAACTATCAGGTTGGAAAGATGAGATTTGAAAAACAACCTGATGCTCACGACTATGAAATTCTAAAAAAAATTAATGATTGCCCCATCGATGATTGGATACCTTTTTTAATAATGCCCGAGGGTGAACGCAAAAGTAAGGATGGTTATCATCTAAAAGGCATTACTCATTTACATCACTTTTATTTTCGACGTTCCCTGCTAATTTATGCAAGAGTTTGGCAAAAAACTAAAGCTATTCACAGACAATCGTTTGTCAAGTTCTTTGTTCAGAGCGCTAGTCTTGGTTTTACAAAGATGAACCGGTATCAGCCTATTCAATTTGGGAGAACTGGCGGATCACAAGTCAATCGT
This sequence comes from uncultured bacterium, assembly GCA_964630955.1. GTDB lineage: Bacteria > Cyanobacteriota > Cyanobacteriia > Elainellales > Elainellaceae > CAZVXA01. Next base: position 13,224 of record CAZVXA010000023.1, read on the forward strand.
TATTTCTCGGGAACTCTCTTTGTTGGTTCTTTGATTTCGGAGGTTTCCCCATCTTACTCAATGACCAATAAGTTAAAAAGGTTAAGTAGATTGAGAATGCCAGGAATAACCTCTATGGCTCTCATTACATGTCAAACTACGACAAACTTAGATTCAGTATGTAATAACAGCATTGATTATATTTTTGTTGATCCACCCTTTGGCAACAATTTGCACTATTCTGAGCTAAATTTTCATTGGGAAGCCTGGCTCAATGTTTTAACTGAGCGCCATCCTGAAGCTGTAATGGATAAGGAGCGGAAGCGCACGTTGTTAGATTATCAGCAGTTAATGATCCATGCTTTTCAAGAGTGCTACAGAATCCTTAAACCTGGTCGTTGGCTCACAGTCGAATTCCATAATTCCAAAAATAGTGTTTGGAATGCAATTCAGGATGCAATACAGCAGGCCGGTTTTGTCGTGGCTGACGTACGTACATTAGATAAGCAGCAGGAAACTTATAAACAGTCAATTCAGAAACTTGTAAAACAAGATTTGGTTATTTCTGCTTATAAGCCCAGTGAAGAATTGGAAAGCCGCTTTGAGCTTGAGGCTGGAACTGAGCAAGGAGTTTGGGATTTTGTACAATCTCATTTAAAGCAAATTCCGGTGTTTGTTGAAAAAGACGGACAAGCAGAAGTAATTGCTGAGCGGCAAGATTACTTACTTTACGATCGTATGGTCGCTTTTCATATTCAAAAGGGGGTAATGATTCCCCTCTCTGCGGCTGAATTCTATGGCGGCTTAGAGCAGCGATTTGAGAAGCGGGTCACCATGTATTTCCTCCCGGAGCAAGCAGCCGAGTACGATCGCAAACGCCACACTGTTCGTGAGTTTCTTCAACTTGACCTACTTGTAACTGATGAAGAATCTGCTATTCAGTGGATTCGTCAGCAGCTTACCCGTAAGCCTCAGACCCTTCAGGAACTTACACCCAAGTTTATGAAGGAGGGACAGCGGTCTTGGGCTAAACACGAGCGCCTGTTTGAATTGCGAGAACTTCTGGAAGATAACTTTCCCTGCTATCGAGGGAATGAAATCCTGCCTCCGCAGATTGTCTCCTGGCTCAAAGAATCCTCAACCTACCGCGAAATTATGAACGGTATTGATGCTGAGCAATTTACTGACGCGGGATTAGAGACAGACAATCTCGTGTTGCTAGGAGCAGCAATGGACCGCTGGTATGTTCCCAATCCTGAGCGTGCTAGAGATCTGGAACTTATCCGAGACCAGAAGCTACTGCGAGAATTTGAGCAGTATTGCCAGTCAAAGCAGCGCAAACTTAAACAATTCCGCACAGAGGCAATTCGGGCAGGTTTCAGAAAGTGCTGGCAGGAGCGAACAGAAGAAGGCTACCGCACCATTGTAGACATCGCTCACAAAATCCCCGAAACCATACTTCAGGAAGACGATAAACTCTTCCGCTTCTATAACCAAGCTATCACCCGTCTAGGAGGTTCTTAATGCTTACAAAATGGAAACTCTCCAATTTTAAGTCAGTCCAAAGGGAGACCGAATTAACGCTAGCTCCTCTTACCATCTTCGCTGGACCCAACAGCAGCGGCAAAAGCACTTGGATTCAGTCAATCTTGCTGATTAGTCAAACTATCGCCAGTAAAGTTCAGTCTCCTGCTGCTGTAGTCCTTAACGGGTATCTTGTAAAACTTGGTCAGTTTGATGACCTTAAGTCATACGGAAGTGAATCAAATCAAATTTTAATTGGCTGGCATTGCAAACCCCATAAATCTCAGCTTCCTAATTTTGTAGAAGAACCGGAACTTGGCTTAGCAAGGTTATCCCCTCTAAGAAAAATGCCAGAGGAGATCTCAGGGCAAGTATATTTTGATGCCGATTCATCCAATTTGGAAAAGGACTTAACTCAACTTCAACCTCGCTTGTTCAGATACAATATGGAATGCAAAGCCAAAGATGAGGAAGGCGTTAACATTACCTCAAGTCTATCTATTGGTTTACTATCAAAGCCATTGGCTCAAAAGGTTAAGGATTTGAATGTTTCTGATGCAGATGTCGAAGCAGCCCGAACTTCTCTTGAGTACGACATAACCTTAAATGATAATGCTCCCAAAGATATACGAGAAATAAGAGATTTTTGGGATCTAGAGGCTGAGCCAGTCGGTTGTACAATTAGTCATCACTTCCTTCCAAGTCAGCTTATCGTCCATTACGATCAAGTTAAAGAAGAAGCTCGATTTATTCTTCAGGTTCTGGTAGAAGAGGGATTTCGTATATCCCCATTTGTTGTTATGAGACAGTATGATAATCCTTCTATCCCATTTAAAGTCATTAAGCTACTACAAGGATGGCTAGGTGATCCTTTGCCGATTTCAAATCAACTCAACCATCAGATTTCCATTTTTCCAGAATTAGATTCAAGTGTTCCTCTAAGAATGTGGGTAGAAAGTTTACAAAAACTAAGCCCAGCAAGAAGGACTGAGTTTAGACAAAAAATTCGCAGGGAAATTTCACTTTCAACGGAAAGACTAGAAGAATTATCTCGTACGTTATACCAATCACTTCTAGAAAAGAGACAAAGTCCTTATGCTCTTAAATCACAGCCACTGACAAGAAGAATCGGTACAGCCGTTGCATACATAGATTCGTTTTTTTCTAACTCTGTTCAGTATTTAGGTCCTTTACGAGATGAACCGAAACCCTTATACCCCTTAGCCCCCACGGTAGATCCTTCGGATGTTGGATTACGAGGCGAATACACAGCAGCAGTTTTTGATCGTTACAAGGCACGACAAATTACTTATATACCAACAACATGCTTCCCTGAACCTAGAAATGGTCACTCTTTAAGAGAAGAACGGCAAACTCGAACGCTCAAAACTGCCGTACGAGATTGGTTGCAATATTTGGAAGTTGCAGAGGATTTGCAAACGAAGGACATGGGTAAACTAGGCCATGAATTGAAGGTGACTTTACCTGGATTAGAAAAAGAGCAAGATCTAATGCATGTTGGCGTGGGCGTTAGCCAAGTTTTACCAATTTTGGTGATGTGCCTTTTAGCTGATGAGGACACTACCCTAATCTTTGAGCAACCTGAACTTCATCTCCATCCACTTGTTCAGACTCGTCTGGGAGATTTCTTTTTATCAATGGCGCTTCTAGGTAAGCAATGCATTATTGAGACTCATAGTGAGTATCTAATAAACCGCTTGCGGTTCCGAGTTGCCTCTGATGTTACTTCAACTCCAAGGAAGACCTTGGCTGAGCAGATAAAAATTTATTTTGCTGAAAAGACAAAAGGTGTATCTAATTACCGTGAGATAGCAGTCAACAAGTATGGGGCAATTGTTGATTGGCCACAAGGATTTTTTGATCAGTCTCAACGTGAAGCAGAAGAAATTTTAAGAGCTTCAATGGCGAAGCGAAAACAAGAGCGTCAGAAGAAGCAGAATCTCGTCGGGCAAAGTGACCAGGAACAGAGTAATGAGGGTAATGAGGAGAGGATCTAACGCATGTTAGCTGTTGTAGTTGATCCATATCTTATCGCTCTACCAGATCCATGTAATTCTGCTGACGATTTAGAGAATTTTGTTGACAATCTATTGGCTTGGGCTGAAGCATTAGAACGAGAAGATTTGATGGTTTTAGTGTCAGAAAATTGTGTAGATGCTTTGCTTGGCGATAATTTATATCCATATGATCATGAGTTTATGAATCTTTGGAGCTTGTATCTAGAAGATGCAGAAATCCCTGTTGATAAAAACACTGTCTCTAATTTAATAAGGCGCTTGTTAGCTACAATACCTACGTTTGAGCAGCATATCGATATTCAAGATGTTGTGTATGAGGAAGAATTTACAAGTATAGAGCCAGTAGACTTTCTGACTCGGCTTAAATACAACTCTTCTAAAGCATTAGAGAAGTGCTTTGTTATGCTGGGAATTTGGCATCATTGGGGTGCAGGATTACCAAACATGGATAGTTGCGTTTTCGCTGCAGGGATATGTGAAAGAACTAGACAGTGCCAAGAAATTTCTATTGAATCAAAAGCAACTTTCATTGAACCTTATCAATCAAATAATAACTCCTATGTAGTGCCTTGTTCAGTGCGTGAGATTTTTCATGTTTGTTTTGGTCATATTGATGTTTTAAAGCAGATTGGATGTCTAGCTTTATGGGGAAGCGCAGATTCGGAAGCGAGAGCAGTAGATGCAATTAATTTGCGAATAAAAGAATTAATTGAGGACGGAATTCCAGTAAGCAATTTACTCTCCTTTAGGCTGGGAGCGCGTTTTTTAGCATCCGTTCAGCAGGAGGGATTTATACGTTCAGACTTAGCTATGAATCTGATTGATACTTGCGCAAGGATTTCAGTTCAAACTCCTAAAAATTCTTTAAACCATTTTAGAAATGATAAACGTTCTCAGGCACCGCAACTACAACGTCAATCAGATGGGGCATTAGCATGGCGCACTCATTTAACCAAGCACGGCGCTGGTTTTAGATTAATGTTCTGGCGACTGGCTGACGGTTCTATTGAATTTGCCAATGTGGGTTCTAAATTTAAACTTGAGATTTACGAGTAGGAACCTGAATTTATATGGTTAACTGGCGCGATCGCATCCTCGAAAAATTTCTCCCTAACGTCGCCCGTCTAACCTTAGTTGCCGACCCTGACTCTTTACTGCCTGAAGCTGATATTTCGCAAGAAATTCAGGCAAGGGGTTTTGAAATCCTGTCCTACGAAGATGCGATCTCCTTCCGGTTCATCTATGAATCCAGATACCGTTCTCAACATCAAAGGAAGAATCTCAGCTATCTTGTCGTTCTGGTTCACTCACAATCTAGCGATCTTCAACTTCTACCCTATGACTTGTTGCAGGAGAGCGATCGCACCCTCAGCTTTGGGCTTAGAGAACTATTCCCTAAACTTAGCTATGTAGTTCTCAATGCACTCGACCGAAACTTGCTTGATGCCGTAGATGAGGCACTGATAGACCAACAACCTAACAATTTGAACGATATCGAAACTCAGGACTTTATCCTTCGCCACGTTTTTCGGATCGCACCCGAATCTATTAAACAAGACTCGGATCTGCTTAATTGCTTGCTTCGCCTGCACTATAAGGAGCAGCATTTACCCGAAGTATTAAGTACTCGATTGATTGCAATTTTGCAACAGAAATCCCAGTTTCAGGGATATCCGCTAGAGACAATTGTGCCCGATCGCTCAGCGTTTCTTAAGTTTCTTCAGGAGAATTGGAGCCGTTTTGCTCTCCAACAAATTCTTCAAAGTTCAACGTTTGTCTCGACGGTGGACTCAAGTCCCTCTTATGGAAACTTTAGTGTAATTAACCTTCCATTTGGCCATAAGGATGTCTGGGCATACATGGACAATCTATTTCGCGAAGGGTACCTGAAACCTGTAAGCCCACAGTCCTTGGGATTTCTCGACTTCAAACCCAGGTCGGAGGATTGGTTCAGAATTGGACTGTATATTGATGAAATCTCAGATCAAAAGTATCGCTTCAAAAAGCTTCTCGAACTCATTCATGAGACTCTTCCCACTGTCGATGCCCCTTATCGAGACTGGTTCTCATTCGCCTACCGATGGTCAGAACTGCTGGTTCTCTGGCAACAAATCGGCAATGCTGAAGAGCCAACACTAACCTCAGCATTCTCTAATCTGCAAGAACGAATTGACACAGCCTTTCTTGATTGGGTTTTAGAAAGGTATAACACTCTGCACTACCAGTCCCCTGCTCACCCAGCAATGCTGCATCATGTGGCCTTTTTTATGGCAAGACAGGTGAATTTACGCAATAAGCAGAAGATCGCTTTAGTCCTGATTGATGGTTTAGCGCTGGACCAGTGGCTCATTGTCCGTAGGGAGTTGTCTCAGCAGAAGGCCCAGTGGCAATTTCAGGAGGAAGCTCTGTTTGCCTTGATCCCCACCATTACCTCAGTATCTAGACAGGCAGCATTTGCCGGAAAACCTCCTATTGGCTTTCCTAACAGTATTCACGTCACAAGTAAAGAGCCAGCTTTGTGGCAGCAGTTCTGGATAGACCGGGGCTTCACCGCCCAACAAATCGCTTACACCTCTGGATTAAGGGATCAACACCATCTTGAGCGAGTAGAGGAGCTTGCATCCCATCCTGCGATTCGAGTTCTAGGTTTGGTGGTGGACAAGATTGATCGCATTAGTCACAGCAAGGAGTCTGGTACGCCAGGAATGCACGAGCAGATCCGTCCGTGGGTTCGGCAGGGATTTCTAACTAGTTTGCTCGACAGCCTTGTAGAAAATGGCTTCAAAGTTTTCATTACTGCCGATCACGGCAACATTGCAGCAGTCGGGATAGGACGGCCTTCTGAAGGAGCCGCTGCAGAGTACCGGGGGGAGAGAGTCCGAATCTATACTGAATCATCCCTCCGAACCAAGGTAAAAGAGAAATTTCCAGCGGCGATCGCCTGGGATTCACCAACACTTCCACCAAATTACCTGCCTCTGCTGGCACCCAATCGTCAAGCATTTGTAACCAAAGGCGAAGAGGTAGTAGCGCACGGGGGCATTTCTATGGAAGAATTGATAGTCCCTTTTATCCAAATTCGGCAATAATTTTGGGATGGCACAGCAAGTTGGATTCAGTATTCGGGTCAAGTTAGAGTGGTTGGAGCAAACAGCCATCCTTTACGCAGCGGGCAAGACACGAGAAGAAATCAAACTGACTTTAGATGAAAGCCTTACATATAAGCTAGCGGGCAGCGGCAAAGCCAACCGGGGAAGCCGTCAGAAGGCTATCTCAATTCTGCTCAAAATCTGGGTTGCCGTTCCTAAAGACCTTGAACCTCTGAGAGATGAAGGCTTGGAGTTGATGAGGAACATGTCATCTCACGAACACTTGGCTCTCCATTGGGGTATGACAATGGCAGCGTACCCGTTTTTTGGGATGGTTGCCGAGATAACGGGCAGATTGTTGAGGCTTCAAGGATACGTTTCCACCACCCAGGTTCTCAGGCGAACCCGTGAGTTAATGGGGGAGCGCGAAACTGTCGCACGGGCAACCAGAAGGGTACTCCGATGCTTTGCGGATTGGGGCGTCCTGGAAGATACTGAGGAACCAGGTATTTGCAGAGCATCATCTACTTTTTCTCTGGATGACTCCAAGCTTGCAGCATGGTTGATTGAGGCAGCTCTCATTTCCAATGGCTCTAACTCAAGAGCACTTAGGGCAATCAAAGACACACCTGCTCTGTTCCCTTTTGTAGTTGGCACCCTCAATGTCGTTGAGTTGGAAGAAAACCCCAGATTGGAGCTATTCCGCCACGGCTTGGACGAGGATGTTGTGAGTCTCCGCCAGTTAGCCGTGTAAAAGCCTTATAAATCAAGGCTCAGAGGCGAAGGACTACAATTGCTCACCTTATGCTTGCAAAGCACCAATTGCTGAAAAAACTCACTGGCTGAAAGTGCTCTTCACTCGTAGGTACTTGCTCCAGCTTATGATTTCCGAATAGCCAACTTTATAGTGCCAGTCATAATTGGGGCGCTCCTTTTCAGTACAAACCGCTGAAAGTTACGATAAAATTACAATAAAACATAAAGTTTTGTTAATCCCTTGACTCAAGCCATTCCATTCGCCGAACGCCCGTCACTGCCTGCCGCATGGCATGCCCTAGAACCGCTCTGGCAGGGGGGAGAAGAAGTTGTTCAGTTGGGATTGTCACATCAACAGTTGGCTCCAGCATGGCAGATGCTGCTCCTGGGCGACGGTTCCCCCACCCGCCACCTGCAGCTTCTAACGGGAGAACCCACCGAGGTAGACGTGATCGATATGTCGCTGGTGGGGATGTCCAGCGATAATGCACCGGATCCGGTTCAGGTGGTTCCCGGTCCCCGCCTGCGGCGGCAGGTCTGGCTACGCACGTCCTCTGGACAGCGGCTAGCCTATGCGACCTCCTGGTGGGAAGCCAGTCATGTGGACGACTATTTACAGAATCGCTCGATTCCCATCTGGGCCAACCTGGCGCGATCGCGCACAGAGCTTTACCGGGATATCCAGGGAATTTGCCTGGGGGACTCGATCGCACTGGAACAAGCCTTTGGAGCGAAGGGGCCTTTCTGGGGACGACACTACCTGTTCTGGCACCATGGACGCCCTATTACCCTGATCTACGAAGTCTTCTCTCCAGTTCTCGAAACATATCTAGGGCCTACCCGCTGAGCACCCGCACCAGAGGAAGACTAAGAGCAAAACCGAAAACCCAAATTTTGGCAGGCGCGACGCTACAGCGTCGCGCCTGCCAAAATTTGGGTTTTCGGTTTTCGATAGGCACTTAAGTAAGTGAGTGTGGAAAAAGTTGCAACCCCAAAAGCTGTTCCGCCGCGCAGCAGGCGGAACAGCTTTTGGGGTTGCAAGCTTAATCGCACCTACCTACTACTTAGTGCAAGATAGAGGAATTCATCGGCGTTATCGGTCAGCGGTAGCCTTTAATAAATTGCAATAATGCTTTGAACTTAGGGAATTATCAGAGGACAGGGAGCGGAGCAGAATGTATCGTTCAAAGAGAATCTGCTCCAATGTTGAATAGTTCTATTCATCTGCGGTTCCAGCTATGACAGACAAATTGGAACAGGGAACCGAGATCGGTGATCGCCAGGGTGTAGAGAACGGAAAAATTGTGTTTAATCATACAGTTGAGGATGTTTGCTGGCAGTCCATGCAGCGGTTTCAACAACCTGCTCAATTGGCGGGTTGTTGCCATGCCTTTGATGAGGTACTCCAATCCGTTCTGCGCCAGGTTTGCGAGCTGACAAACTGGGATCTGGGCGAAGCCTGGTTGCCTAATGCAGACCATTCTCTGTTAACTTGTAGCCCCGTCTGGTACAGCCGTGAAGTGGAGCGATACGCGGAGTTTCGTCGCCTCACTGAGACCCTTACGTTTGCGCCAGGGGTTGGTTTGCCGGGGCGTGTCTGGCAAAGTGGGACGCCAGAGTGGAATCCAGATCTATCGGGAGAGGCGGAGCGGCTTTTTCTGCGGCTGCCGCTGGTGCTAGATGTGGAGCTGAGAGCTGGATTGGCACTGCCGATTGTAGTAAATAGTTCTGAGGGAGCTGACGAGACAGGGGGCTTGCTGGCGGTACTGGTCTTTTTTATGGAGCAGGCCCAGCCTGAGGACCAGAAAATTGTGGCGCTGGTATCTGCGATCGCCACTCAACTGGGCAGCCTGATGCAGTTGCAGCAGACTGAAGCAGCACTAAGCGAGAGCCAGCGACGGCTATCGACGTTAATTGACTCACTACCGGGAATTGCCTTTATCGGGAGCAATGATCCCGGCTGGTCAATGACTTACCTGAGTCAGGGATGTCTGGCTATGACGGGCTATCACCCTGAGGAATTAGCAGGGCCGCAGCGAAAGCATTCTTACAACGACATTACACATCCTGATGATGTTCCACTGGTGCTGCGGGCGATCAGTCAGGCGATCGCTTGCAAACAGCCCTACGTCATCGAATACCGCATATTTACTAAAAGCGGAGAAGAACGCTGGGTCTGGGAAAAAGGCTATGGCGTGTTTGATGCAGACGGCAACCAGAAGGGGATCGAAGGGTTTATTACCGACATTACTGAACTCAAGCTGACAGAGCAGGCGCTGCGTCAGAGTCAGGAGACCAGCCGCGACCTGCTGCGAGCGATCCCCGATCTGCTGTTTTTGCTGAATGAAGACGGACGATACCTGCACGCGCAGGCTGAGCAGGAAGCAGACCTCGTCTGTTCCCTGTCCCAGCACATCGGCAGAATGAGTGAGGAATTGCTGCCGCCTGAAATTGCGCAAAAAATTTGCTACTACCTGAACCAGGTACGACTTACCCGCAGTTCTCACAAGTTTGAGTACGAAATGCGGTTTGGAGAAACGCTACGTTATTTTGAGGCTCATATCGCCCCCTGTGGCGACAAGACCTATATCTATACGGTTCGCAACATCACGGAGCGTAAACAGGCAGAAAATCTGCTGGCGGGGCAAAAGCAGGTGCTGGAGTTGATTGCTACGGACGCTGAGATCAAAGACGCGCTCGATTTGCTGGTGCAGGTGGTTGAACACCAGATTGAGGGATCAGTTGGTTCGGTGTTGCTATTGAATTCGGAGGGCGATCGTCTCCACCATTGTGCTGCCCCCAACCTGCCAGAAACCTATATCTGTGAGATGGATGCAATTCCTCTGAATCATCCGGCTTTTTGTAATGCCGTCACCTACCAGCAGGAGCCGATGATCATTGATGACATTGCCGCCAGTATCTACGAAGATCGTTATCGCAATCTGGTATTGGCTCATGGATTACAGTCCTGCTGGTCAGTTCCCATTCGCTCAACACAGGGAGGCGTATTGGGACTCTTTGTCCTCTATCACCGGAAACCTAAAGTTCCCGATGCTCACTACTGGCAGGTGATGGAAACGGCAACACAAATTGCAGGCATTGCCATTCAGCGAAAGCAATCCGCAGTGGCGCTTCAGGAGGCCGAAGCAAAATACCGCAGTATTTTTGAAAATGCTGTGGAGGGAATCTTTCAAACATCACCGGAGGGACAGTATCGAATTGTCAACCCAATGCTGGCGAAATTGTATGGCTATGACTCGCCAGAGGAAGTCCTGGAAGTGATTACCGATATTGAGCATCAGCTCTATGTCAGACCCAATCGGCGCAGTGAATTTGTGCAGTTGATGAAGGAGCAGGGAGCCGTTTGGGGATTTGAATCAGAGGTTTATCGCAAAGACGGCAGTGTGATCTGGGTTTCAGAGTGTGCGCGCACGATTTATGGCCCCGAAGGAGAACTGATTGGCTTTGAGGGCACCGTAGAGGATATTTCACAGCGAAAGCAGACTGAAGCAGAACTGTTGCAGCGCGATAATTTGCTGCTGGCTGTTGCGGAGGCAACCAACTGCTTGCTTGCAACCGCTGATCTGAAAACGGCGATTCCACAGGCGCTGGCTTCGTTGGGGCAAGCGGCGAACGTGGACCGGGTCTATCTCTATGAGAATCATCTGCACCCACTCAATGGGGAAGTGGCGATGACGATTTGCTATGAATGGGTGAGCGATCGCGCCCTTCCATGCAGTACAGGAGGACACTGGCATAATCAGCCCTACAGCGCCCACGGTATAACGCGCTGGTACGAAGCGTTTTGCCAGGGAAAATCGGTTCAGGGAACGATTCAGTCCTTTCCCCCCGAAGAGCGAGTGCTGCTGGCGTTTGACAATATTCTGTCGATGATTCTGGTTCCTATCTTTGTGGAGGAAAATCTGTGGGGGTTTATTGGCTTTGATGATTGCCAGATAGAGCGGCAGTGGTCTGCCAGCGAGGAGTCCATTTTGTCGGCGATCGCCGCCAGTCTGGGGGGGGCCATCAAGCGCCAGTACACCGAGGAGCAGATGCGCCATCAGGCGTTTCACGATGTGCTGACCGGAATGCCCAACCGCACCTTCTATCAAGACACACTGGATGCAGCACTGGCCAGCGCACAACAAACGAATGAACTACTGGCGGTGGTCTTTCTGGATCTGGATCGATTCAAAACAATCAACGACACGCTGGGTCATGCCGTTGGCGATCGCCTGTTGCAGCAGACCACCCAGCGATTGATGCAGTGTCTGCGTCAGGAGGATGTGATTGCCCGCTGGGGAGGGGATGAGTTTACCCTGCTCCTCCCGGATCTGAAACAGCCTGAGGACGCTGCAAAAATTGCCCGCCGCATTAATGAAGCCCTGAAGCCAGCGTTTTACCTGGATCAGCACGAACTGCACATTACCAGCAGCATGGGGATTGCGTTCTATCCCTACAATGGCACCGATGCTGAGACCCTGCTCAAGAATGCCGATGCTGCCCTGTATCGAGCCAAGGAACAGGGCCGGAATAGCTACCAGTTTTATACCGACGCGATTAACTCTCAGGCATCCGTTCGGCTAACGCTGGATAGCAGTCTGCACTCTGCCCTGGAACGCGAAGAATTTGTAGTCTATTACCAGCCCCAGGTCAACATCCGAACGGGTAAGGTGATCCAGATGGAGGCATTGCTGCGCTGGCAGCACCCCAAACTGGGGCTGGTTCCGCCCCAGACATTTATCTCATTGGCTGAGGAAAATGGTCTCATTCTGCCGATTGGGGCCTGGGTGCTACGGGTCGCTTGTTTTCAGCACAAACGCTGGCAATCGTTTGGGATCGCACCTCTGCGGATGGCGGTCAATCTTTCGGCTCGCCAGTTCCAGCAACCCGATCTGGTACAGCAAATCCGCGATATTTTGCAGGAAACCCAGCTTCAGGCACAGTTTCTAGAACTGGAAATCACGGAAACTGCGGCGATGAGAGACGTGGACTTCACCCAGAAGATGCTGCATGATCTGCGCAGAATGGGCGTTCGCATCTCGATGGATGACTTTGGTACCGGGTATTCCTCCCTCAGCTACCTGAAAAAATTTCCCTTACAAACGCTAAAAATCGATCGCTCTTTTGTTCAAGATCTGACCCGCGATACCGCCGATGTCGCCATCATTACATCAATTATTGCGCTGGGACGAGGCTTAAATTTGACCGTTGTTGCTGAAGGGGTAGAAACCTCAGAACAACTGGAGGCGCTGCGATCGCTTGACTGTGAAGAAATGCAGGGATATTTGTTCAGCAAACCCATGACGACTGAACAGGCCACCCAGTTTTTGCAGGAGCGATCGCCATAATACAGCGCTTTACGCTGAGATCGAACCAAAGTTTTTGTTGAGAGCCGCGCGGAGCGCAGCTCTCAACAAAAACTTTGTACCACACGCGCTTGCAAAGCGCTGTATTCTGGTCTTTTGACTAAATCGCGCCGTTTTTCCTGAAACGCTGACGCTGTCAGCGTTTCAGGAAAATCAGCGCTAAAATTAAATTTGCCGCGAAACCCTCTCATCGAGAGCGTTTCGCGGCATTCCAGGTAAAGCATCGTCAAAAATTCAGAACTGTTGCAGGAAGCGCAGATCGCTGGCATAAACCCGGCGAATATCGTCGAGCTGGTGCAGCACCATGGCAAACCGCTCCACACCAAACCCGGCAGCGAATCCGGTGTAGACCTCCGGGTCATAACCGACGGCCTTCAACACATTCGGATCCACCATGCCGCAGCCCAGAACCTCGAGCCATCTGCCTTTCCACTGCACATCTACTTCTGCTGAAGGTTCTGTGAAGGGGAAGAAGCTGGGGCGGAAGCGGATGGGGATATCGCCGAACATCGCTTCCAGAAAGACCTTGACGGTGCCTTTCAGGTCGGTGAAGGTCAATCCTTCGTCCACCGACAGAAGCTCGATCTGGTGGAAAACAGCCGAGTGCGTGGCATCAACTGTATCACGGCGATAGACTCGACCAGGGGCCACAATCCGCACGGGAGGTTCGTGGTTCTCCATGTAGCGGATCTGGACGGAGGAGGTGTGCGTCCGCAGCAGATTGCCATCGGGCAGGTAGAAGGTGTCCTGCATGTCGCGGGCGGGGTGGTCAGCGGGCGTATTCAACGCCTCAAAGTTGTAATAATCAGTCTCCATTTGCGGCCCCTCGGCCACCGTATAGCCCAGACCCACAAAGATGTCGATCGCCCGTTCGATGGTGCTGGTGAGGGGATGGTTGCGCCCCTGGGGACGATAGACTCCCGGCATGGTCACATCCAGAGTTTCTGAGGCAAGCTGTGCTTCAACCTGAGCCTGCTGCAAGTCTTCTTTCTTCTGATCCAGTGCAAACTGTACGGCCTCTTTCACCTCGTTGGCCAGCGCTCCAATGCGGGGACGGTCGGCTGGATCGACCTTGCCCATGCTGCCCAGCACCTGTGACAGGCTGCCTTTTTTGCCCAGGAACTTCACGCGCAGTTGCTCAAGCTGCTCCAGGTTGGTGGTGGTGGCGATCGCCGCCTGTGCTTCCTGCTGCAAAGCAGCCATTTGTTGTTCCAGGTCGCCAGTGGTGGGAGTCAGAGTCATAGGGTCGAGAGCGATTGCAAATACTAAAAGGAGGATGTCTTCCTTACCAGTGTAAGGTGTAGGGTTTAAGTTAGCGCGAGATTTCGCTGCTGCTTCAGCCAATCTCCCGCCGAACTGCACCATCTCTCGACATTATGAACCTCCTGATTAGCAACGACGACGGCTTTTTATCGCTGGGCATCCGCACTCTGGCCAATACGCTGGCCGCAGCGGGGCACCAGGTTACTGTCGTATCCCCTGACCGGGAGCGATCGGCCACCGGACATGGCCTCACCCTGCACAAGCCGATTCGAGCCGAACGGGTCGAGTCTGTTTTCCACCCGGAGATTACCGCCTGGGCCTGCTCGGGCACACCTTCGGATTGCGTCAAACTGGCCCTGGGAGCATTACTGCAAGAACCTCCCAATCTAGTTCTCTCTGGCATTAACCACGGCTCGAACCTGGGCACCGATGTTCTTTATTCCGGCACTGTTTCTGCGGCAATGGAAGGCGTGATTGAGGGGATCACAGGCATCGCTTTCAGCCTTACCAGCTTCTCCTCCACAGAATTTCAGCCTGCTGCTGATTTTGCCCAGGTGCTGGTCAAACATCTGGGTAAACATCCGCTGCCCCACCCCATGTTGCTCAACGTCAATATTCCTGCTGTGCCTCAGACTGAGATCAGTGGGGTGATGGTAACTCGCCAGGGGGTGCGTCGCTACCACGACTGGTTTGAACAGCGTACCGACCCACGGGGTAAAACCTACTATTGGCTGGCCGGAGAGGCACTGGAAGATGTTCCCCAACCAGAGATCGCATTTGCAGTTCTGACCAGCGATGGCAATGGCGAGGCGACCCACCTGCAAGCGCTGAACCCGGACTGGGTAAGGAGCATTGCCACTGATGTGCAGGCAATTCGCCAGAACTACATCACCGTGACCCCGCTGCAATACAACCTGACCTGTGCTTCAGGACTGGCGCATTTTAAGGATTGGGGGTTAAATTTCCTATAGTGGCTTGTGGGGACAGGGTGATTGGGTGCAGATCGCAAAGTTTCCATTGTCTCTCCAGACAAATCGCTACACTGGAACTGACGCACTATTCGGCTATCACAACTGGGATTAGGAAATTTTGAAGAGGTTGAGTAGATTTGACTTGGTTTGGGCATTCTGTATGTGGGTGCAATAAGGGGGTTGCGCTTGGCTCTCTATTTGAGCAAGCAGGTGCGGCATATTCTGGTTGATTAAGGAACATTCATGTTGAGCATGGAAGACCAGTTTTTGGTTCGCTTCTGGGGCGTAAGGGGGAGCATTGCCTGTCCGGGTGCCGAGACGGTACGCTACGGCGGAAATACTTCCTGTGTAGAAATGCGGGTCGGTGGCCATCTCCTGATTTTTGATGGCGGTACGGGCCTGCGGGTGCTGGGTCAGACCCTATTGCGAGAAATGCCGCTCAACGCTCACATGTTCTTTACCCATTCCCACTGGGATCACATCCAGGGATTCCCCTTTTTCGTTCCAGCATTCGTGAAAGGCAACCAGTTCAAGATTTATGGAGCCGTCGCACCCAACGGTTCCACCATTGAGCAGCGGCTCAACGATCAGATGCTTCACCCCAATTTCCCGGTGCCCCTGCAAATCATGGGAGCACAAATGATCTTCCACGATCTGGAGATTGGGGAGTCCGTCACCATTGACGACATCGTGGTCGAAAACGCCCTGCTCAATCATCCGGGAGAAGCCGTCGGCTACCGGGTCAACTGGAAGGATCATGCCGTCGCTTACATCACCGACACGGAGCATCTGCCCGATCGCCTAGATGAGAATGTGTTGTGGCTCTGCCGCAACGCCGACGTGATGATCTACGATGCCACCTACACGGATGAGGAGTATTACTCTGAGAAGACCAGTAAGGTGGGTTGGGGGCATTCCACCTGGCAGGAGGCGGTCAAGGTGGCGAAGGCTGCAAACGTGAAGAAATTAGTAATTTTCCACCATGACCCGCTGCACAATGACGACTTCATGGATAAGGTGAAGGAGGACACGGCCCGCGAATTTTACAACAGTGTTGTTGCCTGGGAAGGGCTGGAAATTAACGTGATCCACGAGTTTACTCCAGCGGGTGTGTCTGCCTAGTGGCGAAAGTATGTCAGAATGTAAAGCGTGTGGATACCCTCTTGCTTAGACAACATTCAAACTCCTACCCTCATTGCCCTGGGAAATTTTGACGGTGTTCACCGGGGCCACCAGAGGGTGATCGAACCTGTGGTGACTCAGGCTCTAAATCGACGTGAGTCCTCTTCCTCGCAGATTTATCCAACGGTCGTCACCTTTTCTCCCCACCCTCAAGAGTTTTTTTCGCAGCAGCGTCGTTCGCTGCTGACTCCCCTCGGTGAAAAAGCAGAGGTGCTGGAGGCGATGGGCGTAGAGCAACTGGTGCTGCTGCCCTTCGATCGGATGCTGGCAGCGATGTCCCCCCAGGAGTTTGTGGAGGAATTTCTGGTGCGGCGGTTAAAGGCTATTTCAGTCAGTGTGGGGCAGGATTTTCGCTTTGGCTGCAATCGTTCTGGTAACACTGCGGATCTGAAGGCGATCGCCGCTCTGCACAATATCGATGTCAATATTGTTCAACTCCATCGGATGGAGGTCGGTGGCGACCCCTCCTATCGCATTAGCAGTTCTGCGATTCGGAGGGCGCTGGAGCAGGGAGATGTGGCGCAGGCCAACTGCCTTCTGGGAAGGCCCTATCAACTGGTGGGTGAGGTGGTTCAGGGGCAACACCTGGGGCGCACTATTGGCTTCCCGACCGCCAACCTGCAACTGCCACCGGAAAAGTTTATTCCCTGTCGGGGCGTCTATTCGGTCTGGGTGAAGGCCACCGAAAGGAAAGGCGCATCTTCAGATCGGCTGCATCAGCAGGGCTGCCCCGGCGTGATGAATATTGGCAATCGCCCGACGGTGAATGGCCTGAAGCAAACGATCGAGGTTCATCTGTTGGACTGGTCAGGTGACCTGTATGGCCAGATACTGACCGTAAGCATCGAGAGGTTCCTGCGTCCTGAACAAAAATTTCCTTCTCTGGAAGCGCTGAAGGATCAGATTCAGCAAGACTGTGAGAAGGCGCGATCGCTCCTGGCGCTCTCCCATCCGGTCTGATGGCTTCCCATTCCCTGCGACTACTGTTTCTGTCCACGTCGGTTGGACCACTCGGCTCCGGTCTGGGCGGCGGTGTTGAGTTGACGTTGCAGAACATTGCCCAGGCGTTGATTCAGAGAGGCCATCGGGTCGTGGTGGCAGCACCAGTGGGGTCGGTGGCGGGAGATCTGGTTCTGGTGCAAATCCCCGGCAACTTGCAGGTCACCGCCCAGTCGCAAACGCGAGATGCGGTCATTGCCATGCCACCTAACTCCGTCCTGGCGAATCTGTGGGAGTATGCGCGTCAGGTGCAGCAGGACTATGACCTGCTGGTCAATTTTGCCTACGATTGGCTACCTTTCTACCTCACCCCGTTTTTTTCCTGTCCGGTTGCCCATCTGGTGAGCATGGGTTCCCTCAGTGAAGCAATGGATCAAGTGATCGGGGAGACGCTCAAACTGTTTCCCGAAGCAATCGCGGTTCACAGTCGGGCACAGGCGGAGACCTTCCCTTTCGCAGACCAGTGTCGGGTGCTGGGGAATGGTCTGGATCTATCGCTTTACCAGTTTTGTGATGAACCAGCGGACTATCTGGGCTGGGTCGGGCGGATCGCACCGGAGAAAGGGCTGGAAGATGCGATCGCTGCTGTTAACCAGGTGGGTACTCCGCTCAGGGTTTGGGGTGCGATGCCCGATAAGGAGTACTGGGATTCAATTCTGCAAAAGTATTCGGGTGCCCCGGTGCAGTATGAGGGTTTTTTGCCGACAGAGAAACTTCAGCAGGCACTGGGGCGCTGTCGGGCGCTGTTGATGACGCCGCACTGGGTGGAGGCGTTTGGCAATGTGGCGATCGAGGCGCTGGCCTGCGGGGTTCCGGTGATTGCTTATCGGCGAGGTGGACCTGCGGAGATTGTGCAGGATGGGAAGACCGGGTGGCTGGTGGAGCCGGATAGCGTGGTGGGACTGGTGGGAGCGATCGCCAAAGTGAATCAGCTCAATCGCTGGGATTGTCGTCAGCAGGCAGAGGCGCAGTACTCGCTGGCAGCGATGGGCGATCGGGTGGAACGGTGGTTCTGCGACATTTTGCAGGTGAACCGTGAGGGGGATCAATCGATCCCCCATGCTCCAATCGATGGCAAGATAGATTAAGCGAGAAATAAATCATTCGGATCTAAAGGTTATGGCAGAAATCCAGTTTTCGAGAGGTTTGACGGAGGATGTAATTCCCGATGTGCGGTTGACCCGCTCCCGCGATGGAAGTAATGGGACTGCCACCTTTTATTTTGAAAAACCGAAGGCTTTGAGCAACGATAGCACCGCCGATATTACCGGGATGTATTTGATTGACGAGGAAGGGGAGCTGATGACCCGCGAGGTCAAGGCCAAGTTCGTTAATGGTCAGCCGGAGGCATTGGAAGCGATTTACATTATCCGTAGTGCGGCTGAGTGGGAGCGGTTTATGCGGTTTATGGAGCGGTATGCAAATGAGCATGATTTAGGGTTTACGAAGTCGTAGGTTTGGGCTGCGTGCCGACTTCTTGGGGGGCGGCTTGCCCCCCAACCCCCCGCTTGGGGGATGAAGCGTCCCCCAAACCCCCTACTATCAGGTTTCTCGTGGGTTGATAGCAGCCCACAGCGCGTTACCCACGATCGAAAGGTGGCTGAGTCGTGAGTGGGAGAGGGGAAAGTTGAAAACCCAGTTCACGAAGTAGCTATGGCTCATACGCCTCATGCTGATGATCAATTGATTGCGATCGCCTGTGCCATTGTCACCGTGAGTGACACTCGTACTCCGGAGACGGATCGCAGTGGTCAACTGATTCGTCAGCTTTTGCAGGATACAGGGCATTCTGTGGTGGCCTATGATTTGCTGCCGGATGAGCCTGACCAGATTCGGGTGACGCTTCAGGGGCTGTGTCAGCAGTCCGATGTGAAGGCTATTATTTTCAATGGGGGAACAGGCATCGCGCCGAGGGATACGACCTATGATGCGATCGCCACCCAACTGGAGAAAACGCTGCCGGGTTTTGGCGAGATTTTTCGGATGTTGAGCTACCAGGAGGTTGGCTCACGGGCAATGGCATCGAGGGCGATCGCCGGAATCTGTCAGGGTAAGGTCGTTTTTTCGCTCCCCGGTTCCAGTAATGCGGTTCGTCTGGCGATGGAAAAGCTGATTCTGCCAGAGTTAGCGCATCTGGTGAAGCAGGTGCAAGGAAAATAAGAGATAGCGCGGTGCGTCGCACCGCGCCATCTCTTCTAATACTTCAGATCTCGATATTCCTGGTGATCGGGAAACGGATAGACCCTGAGCTGCCGATCGAGCTTCACGTTTAACTTCTGGTAGAACATAGGGTGGATTACACACTCGTCGGTCACCATCAGCGGTAAGCGGCTCTCGGTGCTGTACTCAAAGTCAGCCTCCACGTAACCCGCTTTTTCATTGACCTGACGCACTCGCCCAACGATGCCCAGTTCTGCCACCAGTTGGCGGAATGCAAACTGGGAGTATTCCCCTGGTGTCCACTCGGAGGCGGTGAGGGAGGCTCGTTTGTCGAGTTCGTTCCCCTTGAACATCATCGGGAGGCCCGTCAGGGCTTCGACGATTCTGCCGACTTTGGGGTAGACGGAGCTGTAGGAGTTCAGCACCTCTTCTGCTAGAGCAGATTCTCCACGCAGAACGGACTTGACCACGCAGTCGGGGGTGAATTTGGGAAAGGTCTTTTCGGTGATGGCGCGGTGGGCGATCGCATTACATAGAACAATCAACTGTCGAGGACGCATTTGCGTATGCCGCAGTACGTAAGGGAAAGTCTGTTCAACGATGTTCTGAGTATTCTGAAGTGTTTCTCCAAAATATGGTTTCCACATATTCTCAAGAACGCTATTGTAGCTGTCCCAGTCAATATGTCTGGCTGCAACAGGCAGTTTCCCCAGAGCATTGAGATAGCTGGAATAGCGCCAGCAAATTAATCTCAGCAAATCCTTGGGTCGCCAGTGCAGATACACCTCGTTGCGCACAAATTTCAGTGTGTTCAGTACGACTTCTTCTTTCAGGTAAGGGAAGATCTCGGCCATCACAAATAGCTTGACGTGTAGCCCCTTGCGGGCGAAATCCCGATTGAAGTCAGACGCGCACTGGATCAGCGCCGCAGTCGCCTGCATCATTGGGGCATCGTTAACGGCATAGTTCTCTAACGTGTCGATCGCCATAATTACTGGCTTACGTCGCGCCAGTTCTAGAACGGCTGCCTTGCCCGCCTGGATTCGCTCATCGCCAATGATCGTCTCCAGTTCCTCCAGCAGGTCGGTTTCTTTCTCGGCATTGAGTAATCGATTGATCAGTGCCTTCAGGGTATGGCGAATGAACGTGGAGAGCTTTCCAGCGCGATCGCCAAAAATACAGGCCGTCCGAATCCTCACGTCGTACTTTTGCAGCTCATAGAACAAAATCGACCAGAGGGTGAACTCCCAGATCTTGACGATGCGTGGAATTGACACCTCGCGGGCGCTGGAGGCCAGTTTGGGGAAGTGTTGCAGCACCTGGTCGAAGGCGGCAGGCTCATCGACATCAATGGCGATCGCATTCTTCAGTCGATCCTGAAAAGAAAAGAAGTGGGTCAGTGCCGTTTTCCCCGATCCTCGTCTCCCAACAACCAGGAAGACGCTGGAGTCCAGGGATGCACTGTTGAACGGCGTGTGATAAAAGTAATACTCCCGGTAAGCCTGCTTGAGTAGCTTTAGCTCCGATTCGCAATCGGCTTCACCGAAGGGGCTGAACAGTTCTGCCGTTTCTCGATTCATCTGGTTGCCTCAGGGGTGAGAGGAGTCACACGGGGGCGATCGCCATCTATCTTTTACAACGATTCTAACTACTTCTCCGGAGGGAGACTGGCTTCCTTTGTAACGCTTTTGATACCTTACACACAAATGCTTTCAGGCTCAGTTCCAGTTCGGCGATCGCCAGTGATAATAGATCCTGTACCCGAAATACCAGACTTGATCAGTAAGTGGGCGTGGAAAAAGTCGAAACTCCAAAAGCTGTTCCGCCCTGAGCGAAGGCGAAGGGCGGAACAGCTTTTGGGGTTTCAAGCTGAATCGCGCTTACCTACTTAGTTTGCGATGTGGATTCCCCATACAGCGGGGAATCCACATCGCAATCAGCTCTACCCTTTGACGTGGGTCGATTTGTCGAGAGAGTGCCGTGGAATGAGTCATCAGCGCGTTTTAATTCTGGGTGGACGGGGCCGCATCGGCAGAAGCGTTGCACAGGATATTCTTAACCATACGGATGCACAGGTTGTTATCACCAGTAAGCACCACTCCAGTCAACCGTCTAATTTACCAAAAAGCAATCGCATTCATCTGCAACAGCTCGACCTCACGCATACTGAAGCGCTGGAAAAGGCGATCGCCCAGTCTGCCCTGGTCATTCACTGCGCAGGCCCATTTCACTACCGGGATGAATCCGTTCTTAAATTCTGCATTCAACATGGCGTTAACTACGCTGATGTCAGTGACAATGTGGGCTTCACTAAAACAATGATCAGTTGCCGTAAACAGGCACAGCAGGCAGGTATCACTGCAATTGTTAACACAGGCATCTTCCCCGGTATTTCCAACAGTATGGTGAGACAGGGTATAGAACAGTTTGAAAAACCAGAGGAAATCCATCTCAGCTACGTGGTTAACGGCTCCGGTGGCGCGGGGTTGACCGTCATGCGGACGACCTTTCTGGGCTTAATGTATCCCTTCAAAGCGTGGATCAACGGGCAGTGGCAGATGATCAAACCCTACAGCGATCGCCAATCCATCCAGCTCCCCACTCCCTACAACAAAGTCCACGTCTACTGGTACGAAATGCCCGAAACGTTGACCTTGGCAGAAGCCTTTCCCGTAAAAACTGTCGTCACGAAATTCGGCTCCGTCCCCGACCTCTACAACCATCTCACCTGGATCGCCGCCCATATCTTCCCGAAAGCCTGGATTCAGAGTCAAGCAGGAACCGAGTTTCTCTCGCGGGTCAGCTACTCTATGACGAATGTGAGCGATCGCTTCAGCGGCATCGGTGTGGGGATTCGCTCGGAGGTGACGGGACAGCACAACGGCCAGACGCGCCAATATGTCTCGACACTGGTGCATGAGAATACGGCGATCGCTGCTGGTTACGGAACAGGTAGCATTGCCCAACTGTTGCTGTCTGGAGAACTACACAAGCCAGGAGTGTGGCCCGTAGAGGAGGCACTACCGACAGATTTATTTGAATCGGCTCTGCGGCAACGGGGCGTGACCCTGCACCACGGCTGGAGCAATTCTCCATAAAGCTGCTTTTTGATGTGCAGGCTTCTCCCCCTGTTCTGGGCAGAAGCCTGTGCTTTTCCGCTTGAAAAAGCCGGAAGTGGGGTTAGAGATTTCCCCGCAGAACGTAACCAACCCCCCGGATGGTATGGATTAACCGTTTGGGATTGTTAGTCTCCAGTTTGATGCGTAAAGCCCGAACGTAAACTTCAATGATATTTGACTCGCCCATAAAGTCATATCCCCACACTTTTTCCAGAATCTGGTCACGGGTGAGCACCTGGCGGGGGTGACGCAGGAGAAATTCCAGCAGGTCAAACTCTTTTGCCGTGAGTTGTACTAACTGGCGATCGCGGTGCACCTCGCGGGTGATGGCATTCAGCATCAGGTCTTCAAACTCTAAAACTTCAGGATTGCCCACCTGTGTCCGGCGGAGGTGGGCTTTCACCCTGGCCAGCAGTTCTTCAATGCTGAAGGGCTTGGTAACATAATCATCGGCTCCGGCATTGAGACCTGCGACGCGATCGGGAATCTCATCCTTTGCTGTCAGCATAATTACTGGGCACTGGATACCCGTTGCTCGCAGTCTCATGCAGATATCTACCCCAGACATCCCTGGTAGCATCCAGTCCAGAATCAGCAGGTCGGGTTGAGTTTCTCGCGCCTTACTCAGACCATCCATCCCATTTGATGCAACTGTGACGTGATACCCCTCCAGACAGAGTTCTGTTTCCACAAACCCCGCCAGTTTCGTATCATCTTCAACCAGGAGAATGTGAGCAGTCATGATGGTGACTTCCAGAGTGGTAAGGTAATGGTGAAAATGCTGCCTTCGCCCGGTCTGGAACGCAGACTGATGCGTCCTTCCATCCCTTCGATCAGGCTTTTGGCGATCGCCAGTCCCAGTCCTGTCCCTTCCCTGGAGCGAGTCATCGATTCATCTACCCGGTAAAACCGTTCAAACACCCGGTGTTGGTGGGCCAGGGGAATACCGACGCCGCGATCACACACATGGATCATTGCCTGATGTTCGGTCTTTTCCAGAACCAGGTCAACTGCCTGATCCGATGCAGAATACTTCATTGCGTTATCCACCAGATTAATTAACACCTGCTCCAGTCGATCCTGATCGGCACAGGCAACCACGTCTTCTTCCGCTGGGAGAACGTTAATTTGTCGATGGCTGACTTTTCGGCTCATCTGGGCCACCTCATCCACCAGTGTATTCAGCATCACGGGGTGCAGTCGAAAATGTAGGTTACCACTATCAGCCCGGGCCAGATCCAGCAAGTCCTGCAACATACGAATGGTGCGTTCCGCCTCTGCCGAAGCTGTGGCGACCGCCTGCTGTTGGTGGGGGCTGAGATTTTCCCCCCGTCTCAGCAAGCTTTGTAGATAACCTGCAATCACTGTTAAGGGAGTGCGGAGTTCGTGGGAGACATTCCCCACAAACTGACGCTGCTGCTCCCAGGAACCAGATAACCGAACAAGCATTTCGTTAAAGGCTGTCGCCAGACCCAAAATTTCATCCGGTGCCCGCTGCAACTCTAACTTTGCCGCATTCAGATCATCGGCAGAAACAGCGCTGGCTGCCAGACTCATCTGTTCCAGTGGTTCCAGTGCCCGGTGAATGCGTTTGGCGATCGCAATCATCAGGAGAATGACGGCGATCACACTGACGAGAATCAAACTGTGTAGACCAGAGTTCAACCGCTGTTGTTCGTCAGTGATATCTTTCAGAAAATAAACCTGACCCAGGGGTGCATTATTAATGGTCAACGGGTTGGCGCACAGAACAACATAGCGATCGCCGAAACGAAAAATGGTTGGATAGGGAGGTACCTGAGCCTGGGAGGCAGAGTCGATCAGGTTGACAGGCGGCAGGTTCATCCCCGATGAGCGCGACAGAATCTGCCCATCGGGGCTTGTTACCCAGATCAGGAACCCTGGTGCAGATAGTTTATTAATGGTCTGGTCGAGACCCGATTCCACCGTCCCCGTTTTGCGATAAAGCTCAATCTGCTCCGGGAACCGCATGGCAATATATTCCAGCGCCTGCTTATGGGCAGAGACCAGTGTCTGTTCTAACCGCCAGCCAGCCCAAATGGTTACACTGCTCACCCCCAGCACCGAGAGGAGAATCAGTTCCAGGGTCAGGCGAAATTGAAGCGAGGTTGGAGACACCCGCCTGCCAAATAGATGAGTGGTGAGTTTGCGAAATGGGCGCATTGGTTAGGTCTAAAAAAGGTGAGCCATGCCCTGTTCCAGATTAAATTCAAACCGCCGATGGTAGTCTGTTTTTCCGTATAAATTAAAGCTAACGGTTGGCTCATCCCCGATGACTTCTATCTGGTGAATGGCGTCTGGCATCAGACACAAAATATCCCCCGGCGTCAGCAGGCGATCGTTCACAGGCTGAATTCGGTCGGGCTGTTGGGGAGTCGGCGATCGCTGCCAGAAAGTGTTCTTCTCCTGACCACCCATCAACGCCACGATCCCCCAGGTGGCATGGTTGTGAATTGGTGACACACTGCCCGGAGACCAGACTACGGTCTGTACAGTAAGGGGAAAATCTGGTTCATCATAGAGCATGACTACAGACCATCCGGTTTCGGGGTCGGGGGGCGAAAAGTTCGTGTGCAGCCATTCAGAACTGTTGAGCAGACGACGCACGAGAGGACAGATGAATCGAAGTCGCCGCTGGTCATCCGCCACCTGCTCCAGAATATCTTCCAGATCCGTCAGGAAACGGTACAACCGATAGGGTTGCAACGATGCTTCCCCCTGTGGAATGCCTGCTATTTCCAGACAGTGCCCCTCATCCGTGACCAGCCAATCCTGTCCTGCCATTGTTGTGTCTCTGTCGCGTGTGTTTGGGTGAACAAGCACAGTGTGCCACTTGAATAATGGTTACCTTAACCCATTCCTCTGGCTGACAGATGACCCCCACCTGACTCGCACATGAATTTTTGCTGAAGAGTAGCAGGTGGGCAGAGAAGGTAGGCATATCAGACGGTTCGCTATCGTCGATAGATTTATCCGACATCCATCTGATCTTCATCTGATACTCATTTCCCTGAAATTAAATCCAGACAACCTTGAGTTGCTTCGGTGTATCCCACTTTGGCAAGTTTCTACAACCCGGGGACGTGTGGTGCCGTCGCGGAGAAGTTTTCTAATTTTTGGAGGATTTGGAATGAAAGTTCGCTATATTGCTGTACTCCTATCAGTGTCAATCCTGAGTGCTGGCGCGATCGCTGGCTGTAGTGGCAGTTCTACTCAGACACAGGCTCCTGATAGCCCAGGAACCTCGGTCAGTGCCGATCCCTGTGCCGCCAAGGCCAACCCCTGTGCTGCCAAGGCCAACCCCTGTGCCGCCAAGGCCAACCCCTGTGCCGCCAAGGCCAATCCCTGCGCTGCCAAGGCCAATCCCTGCGCTGCCAAGGCCAACCCCTGTGCCGCTAAAGCCAATCCCTGCGCTGCCAAGACCAACTCCATTGGGGCACCGCTGGCAAGTCAGCTTCAGGGTAAACCAGTCGTCGTTGACATCTATGCCTCCTGGTGCCCTGCCTGCAAGAATATTGCACCAACCCTGGCACAACTGAAAAAAGATTACGAAGGGAAGGTCCACTTTGTGGTGCTGGATGTGAGCGATCGCACCACCACCGCTGAAGCCGAAGCGAAAGCGACCGAGTTAGGACTCAGCCAATTCCTTACTACTAATAAAAACCAGACGGGAATGTTAACCATCATTGACCCCGCGACAGGCAACATTCTGGCACAGCACCGCAACAACGCGAATCTGGCGGACTACACCCAGGTACTGGATGCAGCTTTGAAGCAGTAGAAACAGGGGGGGGGCGATCGTCCCTCTCCTCATACTGCACTATTCTCGCGATCGCAGTTTTCAATCGAGTACTACACGGCGGAAGTAAACATGGTTGTTGGTGTGGGTTGCGAAGCAACCCACACCAACAACCATGTTTACTTCCTGTTTGCAGGGGTTCGCTGGTTTTTGGGCGCTTGAAGGGTGTGAATCATCTACCTCGCCGGAGTAGTCCACCAGGCCAGCGCATAGCTTTGCGTCGGGGTATTGACCCGATCGCGGTACACCACCCGAATCTTGTACCGTCCGGCCTGCCGCACGGGATGAAAGATATGCTCCACGCTGTCCACGGAACTCACAGACGACCAGATGCGCTTGCTGGTGTCGTTGTCCTCCGCCCGCATCAGGTAAATGTCTAGATTATTCAGTCCGCGATCAGTAAACGTTTCCCCGACATCATAGCGACCATTTTTATTAGTGTCGTTCAGATCGACCTTGCGATTCCAGGTGAGTGTGGCTGAAACATAGCTGCCCGCTCGTAGCGGTTGGTCGATCACATAGTCGCGGAACCGGGGAGTGCCACTCGTGCCCACAGTGTTGTAGTCCCACCCGACAACTGGAACGGATTTTCCGGGACCATGCTGACCGGGGCTAAACTGTTGAATTGCCCGGTAGGCGTTCAGGTGTCCGGTTCCCAGGTCGGCATCCAGCGGCAGTTTCTCATCCCGAAAGGCATCCGCCTGAATCCACGTGCGTAAATTCTGGCTCACCGCAGTCCGGCTCATTCCCAGAAGCAACCCATTGCCCTGGTCTTGAACCTTATCCGCCGAGTTCATTAGAATCGCTTTCGTCACCTCTGGACGACGGGCATTGACCGTCCAGTTTGGCTTGCGGTTGCGGAGTTGGCGATCGCCATACTCCTGAATCAATGCTACCGTCCCGGTCACATGGGGAGCTGAGAAACTGGTGCCCGTCGAGCGACCGGAAGAACCATCCGGGTTAATGAGCCGAATATTTGTTCCAGGGGCCACCAGGCTAACGGAGCGACGGGGACCAACGTTGCTCTCCAGTTCAGGCAATCGCCCCACAATACTGGTTGGTTCGCTACCCAGGCTAGAGAAATCTACCTTGCGGTAGACCCCCTGAAACACGTTGGAGTTTGTAATCGTCATGCCGTTGAAGTTATCCGTGGGAATGGGAATTCCGCCCTGTCCCTGGTTTCCGGCGATGACATACAGAACTTTGTGCTGAATTGAAGACCAGTCAATACATTGGGTCAACAGCGCATTACCATCCAACCGCGCATTCGATCGCGCATCTCGCTGGAGCGACTCACCAAAGCTAAAGTTAATCGCCCGCACATCAGTGCTGTTTTGGAGTGCCACCGTCTGTGCAGCCAGACATTCCACCGCCTGTCCACCGCGCCGTTCTGGTCCCGCTGCCGCTGAGAACAGTCGCGCATTCGGGGCCACCCCACCGGCCTCTTTTGACCGACTCACCATAACTCCGGCTACGTTGGCGGCGTGTTCATCCACAAACTGGTTGGGCCTCGCGACCCCATCCCGGAAGAACAGGTTCGTCACCCGCACCACAAAGTTATTTCGGGCCGCCTTATCAATGCCAAATAGCGCAGGCCGACCGATTTCCACCTGCCCGATCGCAATCTTTGAACCCGTTAACTGGTAGGGCGCGTTCCTCAACCGCATCGCATCAATGCCGCTGGCTCCCAGCGAGTTCACGGACGCCAGAAATGCCAACACGGGCGCACCTGCTGTAACGGTGACTACCCCGGCCAGCGCTGAAGCCCCCAACACCAGATTTCTCAGATTTCTAAAAGTGTGCGATCGCCGCTGAACCATCTATCTCTCCCAAGTTATTCCTTAACAGGATTCACCATTTACCAACGAAATCTGCACTTCTCTCAACCAAATTTAAGTTTGTCAGGGGGGGCGCTCAATTGCCCATCCCCTACCACTCTATTCCCCATCTATTGGAAAAACTTAGACAAAAGGAGGATTTTGAGTAAAGTTACCTATTGACTGAGATCAATGCTCAGCATAAGTCGCGTCTTTTGTTAAACTGGACACAAGATTAGAAAAACTTTAAGTTTTATCTAACTGAACTCGCCACCCCTGCATCGATTCAACGCAACCTCGTATTACCGACAGGAGACCACCCCAGCTATGAGCCATCACACCTCCCAAAAGCCGATTGTTGTTGCTCCGTCTATTCTATCTGCAGATTTTAGTCGCCTGGGAGATGAGATTACGGCTATCGATCGCGCAGGAGCCGATTGGGTACATGTGGATGTGATGGATGGCCGCTTTGTTCCTAACATCACCATTGGGCCACTGATCGTCAATGCCATCCGCCCTTACACGAAAAAGCCGCTGGATGTCCACCTGATGATCGTGGAACCTGAGAAGTATGTGGCTGATTTTGCCAAAGCAGGCGCTGACATTATCTCCGTCCACGCAGAGCACAACGCTTCTCCCCACCTGCACCGGACGCTGGGTCAGATCAAGGAACTGGGTAAGCAGGCTGGCGTGGTGCTGAATCCCTCTACCCCATTGGAACTGATCGAGTATGTGCTGGAACTCTGCGATCTGGTGCTGATCATGAGTGTCAACCCCGGCTTCGGTGGTCAGAGCTTTATTCCCGGCGTGATTCCCAAAATTCAAAAGCTGCGTCAGATGTGTGATGAGCGTGGCCTCGACCCCTGGATCGAAGTGGATGGTGGCCTCAAGGGCAGTAATACCTGGCAGGTGCTGGAAGCAGGCGCAAACGCCATCGTTGCAGGTTCCGCAGTGTTTGGGGCAAAAGACTATGCAGAGGCGATCGCCGGAATCCGCAACAGCAAGCGTCCCCAGCCTGAACTGGTAACTGCATAACGCGATTCAAATTTTCGTAACACCGTAGAGCGTTCTTGAGAACGCTCTTTTTTGTAGCATGTCTTCGACTCACCCTTTACAAACTCCCCACAGTGGCTATCACTGGGATGGAGGCGACCGTCGCTTTTTTGAAGGTTGGTACTACCGCGTCACGCTACCTGACTGCGGACAAACCTTTGCTTTCATGTATTCCATTGAAGATCCGACGGGGGGCAGTCCCTACAGCGGTGGCGCGGCACAAATTCTGGGGCCAAACGACGAATATCTGTGTCGCACATTTCCCAATGTCCAGAATTTTTGGGCCTGGAGGGATGCACTCGGTTTAGGGCACTGGGGCAGGACTAAAGAATCGTCTGCACAACATGGCTTTCTCGCTCCAGAACGATTTCATCAATCGATCGCTGAAGGCTACCAGGCCACGGCGACCTGGAACCAGGGAAAACTCTACGACCCCGGAACAGGCCAGACGGCTGAATGGCAATATCAGATTCAGCCCGTCTACGGCTGGGGTGATCCAGACAACTTGCAGCAATCCACCGCAGGCTGGTTCTCGCGGTTTCAGATTTTTGAGCCGGGGTGGCAGATCCTGATGGCTCATGGCCTCGCCAGCGGTTGGATTGACTGGAACGGGCAGCGCTACGCATTCACCAATGCGCCCGCCTACTGCGAGAAAAATTGGGGGGGCGCATTTCCTCAAAAGTGGTTTTGGCTCAACTGCAATCAATTTGACAATGAAGCCGATCTCGCCTTCACCGCTAGCGGTGGACGGCGCGGGGTTCTTTGGTGGATGGAAGAAGTGGCGATGGTTGGCATTCACCATCGGGGCAAACTGTTTGAATTTGTTCCCTGGAATGCTCGTGTCCATTGGAACATCTCCCCCTGGGGCCAGTGGCAGATGGGGGCCGAGAGCGATCGCCATCGGGTTGAGCTAGTCGCCACAACCGACCACCCTGGCACGCTGGTTCGAGTTCCTTCCCAGCAGGGACTGATCTTTGGTTGCCGCGATGCCACTCAGGGCAAACTTTTGCTTCGGCTCTGGGAACGTCAACCCAATCGTCTTGTACTGGAAGCAACCAGTTCTCTCTGCGGCGTTGAGGTGGGCGGCAGGGAATGGGACGGCGGATGGCGCTCTCCCTTTTGGGGGACTGCGTAGCGATCGCCCCTGCTATGATGTCTATAACCAGAAATTCTGGGCAGAAATTCTGGGGATGTAGCTCAGCAGGATAGAGCGACCGCCTCCTAAGCGGTAGGCCGTGGGTTCGAATCCCGCCATTCCCGTAGACGCTGAATGACCGATACAGGCACTCCGAGGAAAACTCCAGTCAGTTAACTTTAGCGACGGTTATCATTTACCCCCGATCTGCTTTCAGGCAGGGGTCATCCGCTAAATAACTCCCGCAAATGCCCCCAGCGATCCTGCTGGGGTTTTTTGCATGTTCTGGTGCAGGAGAAGCAGATCGAGGTGCCATGGAATCGCCATAAAGCACTAATAATTGATCGATTTACTGTATTAATCATAGCGCAATGTATTATCATGCTGAACACAAGGGTCTCTCAAATTCCGATCGATATTTCGTAGTTTATGGTCAGAGCCATGTTTAATCCACAGATCCGTTCTCTTAAGGGCCTTCTACTGTTTGTTCTGGGACTGGGGCTAAGTGTGGCGATCGCCGCCTGCACCGCTCCCGCCAATCAAACCAGTTCCACCAGTCCCGCTGCTTCTCCCGCCACCACAGAAGCAAAACAGCCCGCTGAAATTACCCTGGTTTCCTTTGCGGTGACTAAAGCCGCCTATGAAAAGATAATTCCTCTCTTCACCGAGCAGTGGAAAGCACAACATAACCAGGAAGTCACCTTCAAACAAAGTTATGGTGCCTCCGGCTCTCAGACTCGTGCTGTAATCGACGGGTTGGAAGCAGACATTGTGGCTCTTGCGCTGGCACTCGATACCAAGAAAATTGAAAAAGCAGGACTGATTCAACCGGGTTGGGAGAAGGAACTGCCCAACGAATCAATCGTGACCAAATCTGTTGCTGCCCTCGTCACCCGCGAAGGCAATCCCAAGGGCATCAAAGGTTGGGAAGACCTGGTGAAACCAGATGTCAAAGTGATTACGGCCAATCCCAAAACCTCTGGTGGTGCCCGCTGGAACTTCCTGGGTCTGTGGGGGGCAGTGACGCAAACGGGGGGCGATGATGCGAAAGCGTTGGACTTTACGACCACTGTGTTTAAGAACGCGCCCGTTCTACCCAGAGATGCACGGGAAGCAACCGATGTGTTCTTTAAGCAGGGACAGGGGGATGTGCTGATTAACTATGAAAATGAAGTGCTACTGGCAAAGCAGAATGGACAGGCCCTTCCCTATGTCATTCCCGATGTGAATATTTCGATTGACAACCCGGTTGCCGTAGTGGATGCCAATGTGGACAAGCACGGGACACGCGAGGTGGCTGAAGGTTTCGTGAAATTCCTGTTCACTCCAGAAGCGCAAAGAGAGTTTGCCAAAGTTGGATTCCGCCCCGTTGACCCAACCGTTGCATCCGAGTTCAGCAGCCAGTATCCAGCGGTTAAGCAACTGTTTACCGTTGCTGATTTTGGCGGCTGGGATCAGATTCAGAAGAAGTTCTTTGATGACAACGCAACGTTTGACCAGATCCAGAAAAGCATTGGCAAGTCGTAGTCGTCAGTCATGAGCATGAATGTTGCAGTCGCAGCATTCATGCTCACCCCATCCCTCTTTCATTCATGATTATGACCACCGCCGTTTCACAAAAGCGATCGCCTCGCAAATCCTGGTTCCACGCCCTCACCGATGTTTCCTGGCCCTGGCGCATTACCGGGTTCTACCTGACAGTGATGCTGTTTGTGCCCACCGTTGCGCTGTTTCTCAAGGCAGGTACGCTGCCGCCAGAGCGCATCTGGGAAATTGCTACTGATCCAGTTGCGTTGTCTGCCTACAATGTGACTTTTGGTTGGGATGGATGGGGATGAGGCGGCGAAGACCCTGGGTGCCAATGGCTGGCAAATCTTTTGGCGCGTGACACTGCCAGCAATCCGCTGGAGTCTACTGTACGGAATGATTCTGACAAACGCCAGAGCCATGGGCGAATTTGGTGCAGTCTCCGTTGTATCGGGCAGTATCGCCGGACAAACCCAATCCCTGCCGCTGTATGTAGAAGAAGCCTACAAGTAGTACAACAACGTTGGAGCCTACACTGCGGCAACAGTGCTGGCCTGTCTGGCGATTCTAACGCTGGTTTTGAAAGAAATTCTGGAGCGCAAAACCCAGATCAAAGACGTGGAATAAACCCCGTTTTCTCTTTTTTGTTCCCTGGCTCCGCCGGGGAAGGTGCCCCAGGAGGCTCTGCCTCCAGAGCAGGAGGCAGTCGCGCTGACGATTGGTCACCCCCAGGATAAAAATGGGGATTTTCTAGCCAGAGCCTCCCAACTGCATTCCTGGCAGAGCCTCGGAACGAGAGTTATCAGTTATGCTACTTGCTCCCATACTGGAGGTTTTTATGGCAAATCTGGAATCCTTCAACCCTCACTCAACCAATCGCATATCCGAAGAGGATACGCGGCAAACGCAGACCCGTGTTCGCCTGCAAATTCCCAAGCGGTATAAGCAGGAACCGATTCTTTCGGATCTGATTAGTCGTTATGGACTAACCGTCAATATTACTGCTGCACTATTGAGTGCCAGTGCTTGCGAAGACGGTTGGTTTGACCTGGATTTGCATGGAACTGTAAAACAAATTCAGGATGGATTGATTTATCTGAATGACCTGGATTTGAAGATTTGGTGGGATACAGAGGAAGAAAACTGGTGAGAAACATGGATATCCAAACGTAGTGAATGAAAATTGATACGTTGGTAATTGGGGAGGGAATGGCGGGAAACCTTTCGGTCGGGAAGATTTCTGTGTTGGCGATGCTGGAAATTGACACCTGTTACGATAAAAGTGAACTACCGTGATATAGCCATCCTTTACAGGATGTGAAGTCTGTAGTTACAGCGCTTTGCGCTGAGATAGAACCAAAGTTTTTGTTGAGAGCCGCGTGGAGCAAGGCTCTCAACAAAAACTTTGTACCACACGCGCTTGCAAAGTGCTGTATTCCCCCAAATCGTTTCCGTTTGGAGCTTTTGAGAAATGGGTAATGCTCTAGACGTGTGGTTGGTTGTTTTGGGGGGGGGGGGGGGGGCCCCCCCCCCCCCCCCCCCCCCCAAAAAAAAAAAAAAAAAAACGAAAACAAATGTTGTGGTAAGTG
>CAZVXA010000024.1:0-39538 GCA_964630955.1 uncultured bacterium
TGGCGGGGCTTCGCCCCGCCAAACGAAAACTGGGATTTTATTAAACAGCAGATCCCTTATGTTGCAGAAATCCAGTACCAGTCATCGCCGAAATTCTCAACCTGTATCACCTTGCCGTAGAACTTAATGTCACCTACCTGAGGTGCTGAACCCTCAGGCGCGTAGACAAAACCACCATAGTTGTCGATACCGCGAAACGTGAAAAACAAAACGCTGCTTCCTTCCTGCTGAATCTTCCCGCTTTCGGAGGTGAGCACATAGGATGGCGGTAGTTGAATATTACCCGATGGGTCGGTGCTGGTGAGTTTGCCAGCTTGCAACAAGGAAACAACTTCTTGACGGGCGGGTTGCAGGAGTGTGAAATTGGTCTTCAGCCAAACCTCCAGAAAGGGGAACTTGAGTAGCAGGATGAGGGCAACTGCATTCACCAGCAGCGGCAGATACGCCTTTCCTCGTTGCCTGTTACGAAACAGGTAGATGAGCGACCAGACAAAGACCCCGACAAACAGGAGCCATAACCCCAGTTTGGCCAGTAGCGCCAGCAGCAAAAAGGGGAATGGAAACGACCAGAACAGCAGGCTTAGCAGAAACAGGGTGAGGGCGATCGCCACTGAGAACCGGAGGAGCAATCTGGAGGAGCGATCGAAATTCTGGTTGACCACTGGCTTTGAATTTGCTGCGCGAGTATCTTGATCCAGTTAAGCATTACCGAAAGGAAAGTGCCCAGATAGCTCCTTGTCTCTACTCTGGCAATTTCACCAGGTCTCGCACATTCCCCCGCACACCTCCGACGCCCCGTTCCCATTCCCGATCCTGGGGATGCACCTGCATCGGCATCCCTCTTCTGGGTGACATCACAATCACGCCAGTTTGATCCACCGTAACCTGTGGAATGAACTGCAAGCGGTACTGCTGCAACAGCAGCGCCAGCACAATTTTGATTTCCATCATGGCAAAGCCTGCGCCGATGCAAACCCGCGACCCGGCGCTGAAGGGGCAATACTCGTAGATGCTGGGGGAAATTGTTTCCCATCGCTGTGGATTGAACACTTCGGGTTCAGGATACAGTTCCGGCATCTGGTGCGTCTGGTGGAGGCTGATGAACACCTCGGTTCCTGTGGGCAGCGTATAGCCTCCCAATTCGGTCGGTTGCGAGGTGACCCGTCCGTTCCAGGGGACAGGTGGCAGTACCCGCATACTTTCTTTAATCACTCGTTCCAGCAATGGCAGTTCTGCCAGTTGAGCAACGGTGGGCGCTTTACCATGCAACACAGTGGTCAACTCATCGTGTAAATCTGCGGCGATTTGAGGATGCTGTGACAGCAGAAACAGGGTCCAGGTCAGGGCATTGGCGCTGGTCTCATGCCCAGCAGCAAAAATCACGCCCGCATGACCAAGTAGCTCATCTTCGCTGAGTCCGGTTCCGTCTGTCTCATCCCGCGCCTGGATCAGCATGGCTAGAACATCTCGGTCAGTGTTACCCGCTGCCCGTTTCTGGCTGATCAACTCGCGCATTCGATTATCGATCGCCGCAATCTGACTCAGAAACTGGTGATAGGGTAAACCCGGAATATCATACGGAAACAGCATCATCATGGGAGAACCCATCACCGTTAGAACGTCTTGCAGCAGTTTTCCAGTACTGTTGCTGCGATCGCCCATGTCTTCGCCAAACAATGTTTTTGTTGCAATGCGCAGTGTCACTAGCCGCATCACCTGAGCAATATCGCATGGATTTCCAGAGCCTTGTGCCCTTAAGTTTTCCAGAACAGATTCAGTGATGCTGACAATATCATCTCGATAGCTCTCAATCTGCTGCCGATGGAATGCGGGCATCATCAACTGGCGCTGCTGTTTGTGGCGATCGCCATTCACCCCAAATAGTCCCACTACAAAGTGCTTCAGCGGCTCTGTTCGACCAGACTCGTCCCGCCGCCGATACAGTCTGCCGGTGAGGGGATGCTTGTGATACACGTCATGCTGGGTCGCCACCTGTTTGACAAACTCCGGCCCATAGGCAAAAACTGTCCCCGGACAATCGGGCAACGAGGAATACAAATTTGTGCCGCCACCATATTGCAGCGAACAAATTGCGCCGTAGGTCTGAAACAGTTCTCGTGTATACCCCACCGAGTTTGAGCCGAAGCGCAACAGATTTTTCCATCTGCCCCAGGTACTTTGGGGGATGGGACCGGGAACCGTCAGGTTAGAACGGGGGGTAGATACTGTAGATACCATCGCTGCGAAGGAGGGTGGTTCTGGACTTCTTGCTTGTAGTAGTCTGACACAACTCAACAAGGGCACCACTACTTGAAGGCTTAACTTAAGCCTCCGAGTAGTGCTAAGCACCTATCTGAAACCCCAAATTTTGGTAGGCGTGACGCTATAGCGTCACGCCTACCAAAATTTGGGGTTTCGTGATTCGGATAGGCACTAAGAGCCGCTGTTTATCGCCCTAGACGGGCATTGCAGGCGTAGCCGCGTTGAGCAGGTCTCGATCGGTCGATCGCCACACCTGACCATCCAATGCCATTTGCTCAATCAAGCTGGCGAGCCGCAGGGCCTTGAGCGCCTGCTGACCCCCCACAGAAGGCTGATTGCCTCCCCGGACACAGTTCACGAAATGCTCCAGCTCAGCGTGGAGCGGTTCAATATTGCTGGTGTGAACCTTCTCAATTAGCCCGTCCTGACGGTACAGCACCTGACCATAGTCAGTCAGGTAATTTGCCGTAGTCTTGCGGTGGATGAGAATTTCGTTGTTGAGGAAATCAGCTTCGGTCAGAGAATTCTTGCAGTGGGCGGCGATACGGCGAATCTTGCGATGGGTGACCTTACTGGCGGTCAGCGTTGCTACAATGCCGTTGGTGAAGCCAAGGGTGGCTGTCACGTAGTCCAGATAGCCAGAATCAGAAGCGCGACTGCCGCTGGCCGTCAGGCGAGACACGGGGGCACCTGCCAGTTCCAGAAGCAGGTCGATATCGTGGATCATCAGATCCAGCACGACGGAAACGTCACTGGCGCGATCGGCATAGGGGCTCATCCGATGAGCCTCCAGAGCCAGTAACTCCTCGGTCTTCAGCACCTTATTGAGTTCCTGAAAGGCGGGGTTAAACCGTTCGATGTGACCTACCTGGAGGATGCACTGAGCTTCAGCAGCAGCGTTAACCAGCGCCTCAGCTTCAGAGATACTGGCAGCAATGGGTTTCTCAATCAGCACGTGGACGCCCGCCTGGAGGCAGGTCATCCCGACGGAGAAGTGCAGGCGAGTCGGAACCGCAATACACACTGCATCAACGTGATGCAGCAGATCGTGATAGTCTTCAAAAAAGCGGACACGGTATTTGCTCGCTGTATCCAGACCTCGATCCACGTTAACGTCTGAGACGCCGATCAACTCAACATCCTTGAGCAAACTCAGCACACGAGTATGATGCTGACCCATGTTGCCAACGCCAATTACACCAATTCTAATGGGGTCAAGATGCCCGCGTTGAAAAGGCGCAATTGCGGTTCCGGTCGATGTTTCTAGCACTCCTGTTCTCTCCTAACACCAGGGTATCTCGCTAAAACCTGAGAAACTTCATGAAGTTTTACAAAAAAATGCAGACAAAGGGAGGGCAGTGAGTCAATCTATTAATTAAAGAATCTTAAAGGATTTGCCAAGTTCATAATATCAGTGACCTGACACAATTCTCTGGGTTCCCGAGATTACTCTACATCTACAAATGTGTCAGTTTTTTGCCTGTCCATTGACTTTTTGTTATAGAAGTCTATTTCGGGAGATGGATTGGCGCTTCAGGCAGACTTCTTTTTCTCTAAGTGTCTGTGCCACTGACAGAGAAAGGCGATAGGCTTTAAAGGTGTGACTGTTTAGCTACCCTTTACTTCACTTCACGGTCACAACAGCTCTGCAAATACTGCGGGCTAAGGTAGTGCCACTATGCCCTTGACGATTTTGGTTGCGGACGATGATGTCGGAACTCGCGTATTTATCAGCGACTACCTGGAGCTGTCAGGCTACCTGGCGATCGCCGCAGAGAATGGTGAGCAAGCGCTCCGCATGGTAGACGAATACCATCCGCACCTGCTGATCACCGATATCACTATGCCCCAGATGGATGGCTACGAACTCGTCCGTCAGGTGCGCCGCAAGCCAGCATTTCGCCTCCTGCCCGTTGTCTTTCTCACCGCCCGCACCAACACCGAGGAGCGGATTCGCGGCTACCAGTCGGGTGGCGACGTTTACCTGCCAAAGCCTTTTGAGATCGAAGAACTGGGAGCCGTCATTCGGAACCTGCTGGAGCGGGCGCAGCTGATCCAGACGGAGTGGCGCATCCGCACTCAGCCCCAGGGACTCACCGCTGGCGATCCAGGCTCGGTGGCGATCGCTGAGGAGACTGTAGCCGTTACCCCTCGTTTCTCCGGTGCAACCCCCCGGCCCTTTGTAGATCTCACGAGCCGAGAGAAAGACGTTCTCGATCTCCTGACTGAAGGACTCTCAAACGCCCAAATCGGCGATAGCCTCCACCTCAGCTCCCGCACCGTCGAAAAATACGTCAGCAGCCTCCTCCGCAAAACCGAAACCAGCAACCGCGCCGAACTCGTCCGGTTCGCCATGGAACACCAGCTGGTCAAATAAATCCCCCTGTGGGCGTGGCATTCACCTTTTCTACTTCGGCACCCCTTAGAGGGCGCAGCATTCGGCCTAGAAGTTTTGCACTCAGCCATCCTCTATCTGCCGAATGCCGCGCCTCTACGCATTTTCAGCCGCTATCCATCCGCGCCAGCGTTCGACACATCGCTCACGTCAAAGTCTGCGTTCATCTGCGTTCATCTGTGTCAAGAGTCCCTGACACGCATCCATCAGTAAATCAATCACATAGTTAAACCCCTCACTCCCGCCATAGTAGGGATCAGGCACCTCCCTGTCTGGAAACTCCCGACAGTAGTCACACATTAATTTCACCTTGTGCCCATACTGGCCTTGCCGATCGAGCCGCAGGATATCTGCATAGTTTTCCTTATCCATTGCCAGAATCAGGTCAAACTGCTCAAAGTCCTCTATCCGAAACTGGCGGGCCTCCCCCTTCAGAGTGATCCCCAGCTTCTGACTGGCAGCAGCAGACATCCGGCGATCGGGTGGATTGCCGACGTGCCAGCTTCCGGTTCCCGCTGAGTCACACGCGACTTTGTGTGTCAGCCCATTCTGGTCAATCAGGTAATTCATGATGTTCTCAGCGGAGGGGGACCGACAAATATTGCCCAGACAGACGAACAGGAGTTTATACGGCATGGAAGAGGAGAAGATGCTATACTGTCACAGGTTAAGATTACACCCAAATCTCTCCGCCAGGTGTTGAGAGAATTTCTGGGGGCAATCTTAGGGGCATGTAGCTCAGTGGATAGAGCATCAGGTTCCGGTCCTGAGGGTCGGGGGTTCGAATCCCTCCATGCTCGTTAGAAAATTTGGAATAAAACCGTTTGAGGCGCTGCGATGCTCTCCTCAAACGGTTTTTAGTTTAAAGCATTCATTGCGAATCTAATTCGATCAATGGTTTAGCCATCAGGAGGACTTATGTTTATCCTGCTCGGACGAGCAGCGTAATTCCCTGCATACCAATGATGGTGACACGGTCGTGGGGGTGGGCGATTGCCTGACAGGTCGCTTCATAGAATCGAGCGGGCCAAGTGGTCGCCTGGAACTTGATGCGCCCTGGGTGGGACTGGGTAATCGTTTGCTCTACGTCCCCCAACAACGGTTGAGGAAACAGCTCAATTGGCTCACCAGTAAAGAAGAAACTCATAGGTCTAATCCCCTTGCAGTTAATGACAATTCAGAAACTCACAGCCCTCGGGTTAAAAATTAAGGTACATAGACTAACTCCTTGTGGAAGTTCTGTTGTAAGGCTTCCGGATCGCAGTTCTTGGCCGATTGCAGTTGCTGGCGCGTCAGATGTTTGGTTCGATGAAATTTTGCTCCCTGCAAATCAGCTCCATCCAGCAGCGCATCCTTGAAGTTGGTCAAGCAGAGATCGCAGTTTCTTAAGTCTGCTCCCCGCAGGTCAGCACCGGACAGATCCGCACCTCGAAGACTGGCCTCTGCTAGGTTGGCGTCCATTAAGCCACAGTTTTTCAGGTTGGCTCTTTCCAAATTGCTGCCCTGTAAATTTGCTCCATACAATCGGGCGTTTTGTAGATTTGCCTCTTCAAAGTTGCTACCCTGCAAATTCGCTCCGTCTAATCGAGAATCCTGCAAATTCGCCCGTGACAGGATTGATTCCTTCAAAACTGAGGACTGAAGGCTTGCTCTTGAAAGTTGAATCT
The DNA here is from genome assembly GCA_964630955.1 of uncultured bacterium. Lineage (GTDB taxonomy): Bacteria > Cyanobacteriota > Cyanobacteriia > Elainellales > Elainellaceae > CAZVXA01. Next base: position 6,325 of record CAZVXA010000024.1, read on the forward strand.
CAGCTAGGTCTGCGCCTGTCAGATCAAACCTTGCCAGAGAAGCACCTCGTTGATTCAGGCCTATCAACGCCTGATTCCTCGAATAGATGTAACCCTTTACGCCATGCACCTCGTCAATTGTTCGTTTGTCCCGGTCGTTCGCTGCTGCGATCTCTTCACTAGGGTCTTTCTGAAGTAGTACGACGATCGCGGCGACAATGCTGGCAGATTCGAGGCTGTTCAGAATTTTGGATTCCAGCACGTTGACAATCGCTTTGGGGAGAATGGATTCGATTGAGGAGATGAGCGTCATTAGAATGACCACTCCAAGCAGGGTAGTAGAAAATCGTTTTAAGCTTGTCAGCCGTTCTGTTGCCTCCCGAAAGAAGGTGTCTACAGCACGGCTTGTTTTGCCAGATGTCCGACTATGTACATGGTGAACAATTGCCAGTCTCATGATTCCCATAGTTGTGCTCCGTTGCGACGCAATAGATTGATATCATGCTTGATATCATACTGATATCACGAAATGATGTCAACGCATGGGTGGCAAAATTAGATTAATGACTGACCCTCCCTGCCAGCAAATTGTCTACAAACACGAACAATAGTTTCTTGACAGTGATATCCCCAGTTGATATCTTTTAGGTGTCACCAAAGTTTATTTCCCTACGGCACCTCATATTGTTGAAGGTGCCCCTATGGTGCTTTTGACTTTCCTTGCAAGTTCGATTACTCTCTTAGGGAGTAATTCTTGATATTGCCAGGTAGATTTGAGGTTAGACATAGGGCGGCTTGTGAACCCTGACTCACCTTAGAGGATGAACAGGCAATCAATACTCCTGGGTTTATCTAGGTGTATCTTTGTCATGCCTCAACTCTTATGGCTTTCAAAGGTTAGTTAGCAAGTCATTAAGCTTGGTGAAGAAACGTCAAATGTGCAGCTACATTTATGGCCAACTTTCTGCCCCCCACCGGCAAACTCTGGATAAAATTCTTCAAGACTCCTCCCCAGGTCAAGAATCTCTCCCAAATCAAGAAATCACCTGGGAACAGGTTGTTTCTTTATTCCAAGCTCTTGAGTTGGTTTTAGAAAAAGAGGGGATCGCAACACTATACCTTGCAGATCCAGGGGATTTACTGCGCATTTCAGTTCAATCAACAGACCAACCAGAAAGTAGAAGCATAGGGATATTTCCAAGGAACCGAAATAATTCCTATGTTAACGCTCCAACACTAAGTAGAATTCAGTTGTTTCTGGTTACAGTCGAGATAGAGCTAGGTATCTCATTCTCATCTCTCTAAAATTTCATCGGTTTACCGTATTTACTCTTGTAAAGGTTATGTTGGAATACAAAGGTTACCAGGCTAATGTTCAATATGATTCAGAAGCTGAAGTTCTGCACGGGACAATATTTGGCATTAGTGACGTTGTAGCCTTTGAATACAAGTTGAAGTCGGAAGTCACAGAAGACATTAGGGAGACATTTCGAAGATGTGTAGATGAATACTACATATTCTGTACAAAGCAGGGTGTAAAGCCAGAAATGCCAAAGGCTCAGCAATCGTCCTCTTCATTGCATCCTAAACTACGCATAAAAATTTTAAAGGCTGCAAATCATGCGGAGAAAAGTGTTGGCCAATGGGTTGAAGACGCACTCACTAGAGCACTAGATGATACGCGCGACCTACAAGGAAACCCGTTTAAAGAACCATTTACATTAGATAGTGCAGTTGCTCGAACAAGTCATCTTTTGAACCCGAAGGGTGCTTCTAAATTTGTCGATAGTGCCGCTGATCTTAAGGAGTTTGCCATAGCTTTAGGCAAGATTAAGCCCCACTTAAGAGGTGATGAACCAGATGAGCTTTGTCAGCTCGTGGAAAGACTCGACGAGATGTTAAAACCGCACCTGTTTTCGAATGGCTCCCCTGTTGAAATATCGGAAGTTAAGTCGTAGCTTTCCATTTGTTTCATTCTAGATTGGTAGCTAGAACTTCTTACGTGACTTATGGGAAATTCTTAGGTTTTCTAAGTCCTAAAATTAATCTGCATCAGGGATCTGGAGAGCTCTTCAACGTTTGAATTGAATTGAGCTCAATCAATGAAAATGTTGTAGTCTTGCAAACCTGATTAATTAAGGACGCATATCATCTCGTGGAGAATGAGTGTCTAGTGCTTCTTGTGGGAGATATCGTTGATCTCCTTTATCGTCGTTTTGCTTCTGAAAATATCCCTGTCAGCTTCTCTAGGGAAGAGATTTCTTCTGTTGAGGAACTGCTTAACGTCGCGCGGTTAGATGCTAAAACTAAGCTGGTTATATCTCCCCACGGGCTAGCTTTTGCCATTTATTGCCCTGATATTCCTCAAAGATTTGAATCTTTAGAAAACTTCCTTAAGTATCTTGGGGACGAAGGCGTTATTATCCTTGAGGATTATGTCTTGCCTGGTCAAAATCAACTGCCTTCTTATGATAGACAAGGATATGCAATCGCTGAAACAAATTATGTTCGGGACAAGAGCTTTAATGCGATCGTTTCCTGCTATTTGGAGACGTTCTTTAAATCTTGCTACCCAGAGGCGTTTCTCCCTGAAAAGTTCCTGGATGCTCTCTGTACACCAGCGCAACTATGTCATCGCTTAAGTCACTCACAAGAAAATAATCTCGAGGTTAGTGAGGAACAAAAGCAGGAGATCCCCTTTGAATCTGAGGTTTCCCAGGCTTCAACCTCCTTTATACCTGATGCAAAACACTTAACCCCTCTGAATATACGGGGTTCCTTATCCATCAAATATCATCACCTTTTCTGGTGGGTCTTAGCCACTACTGCTTATGCTCTGAACTACGGATCATCAGAACTTGTCAGTGAGACTAAGAAGGATAAGCTCGACATAAATCCCCAAAAATTCATTGTGCCTATGCATGGAGAACGCAAAGAGGATGAAGATAAACAGGTTTCTCCAGATATGCTTTCTTCGCAAGAGGATGTATTAGATGCGGTTACTGTTTCTCAACTAGGAGTGGAGACATCTCGAGCGTCGAACACTCAGGAGTTTCGGGAAATTCCAATAGAGAGAGAGCAGAATCGGGCACCCCAGAGAATTATTGAAACTAATTTGGATGATGTTTCAAATGAGCCTCACTCTCAAATCGAGCATTTTGCGCAACAGGATCCAGTTCTAAACCTCGAGTTGAGTCAACTTGCTGCACCTCCCAAAGATCTGACACCGTCAAACTCTATATTTTCTGTGGTTGATAAGATACCTTTGCCTTTTGATAAAGACGATCGCAAAGACCCACCGCAACCGCCCAAACTCCCTATCAATTCTCCACCTTTGCCCAAGATATCACCAGACCTACCTATTGACACTCCACTGTCGCCCAAATTGCCAATTGGTAAGCCTCTTGAGCCGCCAACATTTAACTTGCCCATCAAGCCACCGCTCGTTCCTGAGCTACCCATTGAACTGCTTATTGAACTGCCCGTTGATCCTCCGGTGATCCCTGAGCCACCTATTGAACTGCCCATTGATCCTCCGGTGATCTCTGAGCCACCTATTGAACTGCCTATTGAACTGCCCATTGATCCTCCGGTGATCTCTGAGCCACCTATTGAACTGCCTATTGAACTGCCCGTTGTTCCTCCGGTGATCTCTGAGCCACCTATTGAACTGCCTATTGAACTGCCCGTTGTTCCTCAGCCCCCCATAGAACTGCCTGACCCACCACAACCCTCTCCACCAGAACCCCCGATTGACCAGCCCATTCCACCAGAGCTACCGATCGAGCCAACGCCTGAACCGACTCCACCACCTAAACCCATTTCCGAAGAGCCTCCAGAGCACGATCTCCCTGCTCCCATTACCTGTCACGATGCTGCTGGCGGTAACCGCCTGATTGTCATCAAGCGCGGCAGTGGTTGCACTGTTGTCAAAAACTTTGGTGGAGCTGGTGAGGGAACCAGTCCTTCCGAAGCGACTCTGCGTGAACTGGATACACTTAAGTTCAAAGGAGAGGGACTAACCGCCCCTAACATGACCCTGACAACTGTCGGGAACGATTTAATTGTGTCATTCAGGGGCATTGAGGATGTCGAGGTGATTTTGAAAGGCTTTTCCCTGACGAATCTCGACAACTTCACAACCTCAGGAGCTAATCCTCGTCCAATTGGCAATATTTTATTCAACGGCGATCCGTTTGCAGTGAATGCTGATGGAACTTTTGCTGCTATCGATTCCTACGATGTCTTTAATGCCACCTGGGATAAAGACTTTGTTCTCAACAGGAACACTGTGACCTATCTCAACGACCGGAATAATATCACCAGTGGTTTCGATGATTCTGACGACACTCTGCACGGACAGGGCGGTGATGATCGCCTGGATGGCCGTGGGGGAAATGATGCGCTCTTTGGAGGGGCAGGACATGACGAACTCATCGGAGGTAAGGGAAACGATCTGCTGGATGGTGGGTCAGGAGATGATCTGCTGCATGGAGGAGCAGGTGGCGATCGCTACGTGCTGTCACTTAATGCAGGAATTGATACGATTCAAGACTTCCGCATTGGTGAGGATCGCCTCATTCTGGATAAACGGCTGAAGTTAGATCAGCTTTCCTTTGGTCAGGATGGTTCCAGTACGGTGATTCGTTACAACGAGCAGCCCATCGCAGTTCTACAAAATGTTTCCCTGAACGCTTTTACAGTTAGCATCGACCGTATTTTTGGCTAAAGGGCTTTAATTGGAGTAGGACAGTGTGGTGCGCTGCCCCACGCTGTCCTGCCTAATTTGTCTTGGCTGATATGTGAAACCAATTGAGGAGATACGTATGTATCAAGTGTTCTATCTGCCCTTCTATCCCCCTGCTCACACAGATTTTGTTCCCTAAGCTACACTTGAATTAAGTTGGAGCGAAATGTTTAGATATGCCTCTGATTCGCGTTAAATATGTTGTTGAACTATCTACCTACCTACACATTGGTAACTGAGATAAAATCAACTTGTTTTACTTCGTCATGAAGCAGCATTCAGAACAAAAGCTGCTCACTGCTCTGACACACGAGGCAGAAGCATCTGCACTTCTAAGTACCCTATGCTCATTGATTCTCGGCTCAAACAAAAATTCTAAATCTCACCTTTGTACGCAGTTTCTGCTATGCGTTTACGTATTTGCCAGAGGGCTATTCTCGTGAGCTTAATTCAATACTTACAACTAACAGAATCTACTTCTTGAAAAATCAACATTCCTGAGATAGATTCATCCAGATCTAGGGAAAATTAGATGAATCCCTAACGTAGGGAATATAAATTAACTCCTTTGAGGGAATCCAGATTGAGTGCCAGATGCTATTCTTGAGGTTTTGGCATAGTATTGTACTGTTCGTTCGCCAAAACAGCGCTAAGTACATGGGTTGAATCAAAGATATTTCTAAGTAATCAGAAAGATGTTGACATACAAGGGCTATTCAGCAGAAATCAAAGTAGATCTGGAATCGGGTCTATTGCATGGACAGGTGCTTGGTATCAAAGACGTTGTTGCGTTTGAAGCTGAGACTGTGAAACAGGCCAGAGAGAACTTTGAGAAGAAGGTTGAAGAGTATTTGCAGTTCTGTCGAGAAACGGGACAGGAACCCAATAAGCCCTTTTCTGGCAAATTGCCGTTTAGGACGACGCCGGAGATTCATCGTTCGATCTATATAGCGGCTTCCAAGGCTGGAAAAAGTATCAACTCCTGGATGGAAGAGGTGCTCAAAGACGCCGCTGAGCGTCTAATTGGCCCTGAATTCAACTCTTAAACAGGGTTGCTGTTGGGAAGAGACAGGATTTCCAGGTTCCGGGAGTTCAAGATTGGTGCTCCTGGATTAAAGGCAATCCATCCTGGAAAGCCAGCAGTTCTCCGGGTTGAATGGGCGTCCACACTTCGTTATCCGTCAGCGGAAGGGTGGCAATCACGGCAACCCGATCGTTTGGTGTGGTCAACTCACTGAAATCCACTGTCAAATCCTCATCGATCAGGTGTGCAGCGGCAAAGGGAGCCTGTCGCACGATGTAGTGGAGTTTGGTGGAGCAGTGGGCAAAGAAAGAGTCGCCATCGGACAGAAGAAAGTTGAAGGTGCCTCTTTCTGCAAGAGCGGTGGTAATCCTTTGCAACACCGGGTAGAGTTCAGCCAGAGGCGGTTTGCCGCTGGGAAAATGATGCCTTAGGGTTTCCAGAATCAGGCAAAAGGCTCTCTCGCTATCGGTCTGACCCACAGACTGGTAGCGTTCGGTCACATTCGCTTGCAGCATATCCAGGTCACCCTCCAGATTACCGTTGTGGGCAAACACCCAGTAGCGGCCCCACAACTCTCGCTGGAAGGGGTGACAATTCTCCAGGGCGATCGCCCCCTGAGTTGCCTTGCGAATATGGGCGATCACATGGGTGGACTTGATCGGATAGCGCTTCACCAGGTCGGCCACAGGTGAGGTGACAGAGGGCTTCTGGTCGATAAAGGTGCGGCAACCGCGCCCCTCAAAAAAAGCAATGCCCCAACCGTCGGCGTGATCATCCGTTCGGCCACCGCGTGCCGCAAAGCCCTCAAACGAAAAGCAAATATCGGTTGGCACATTGCAGTTCATGCCCAGCAGTTGACACATAGCGTGATGCGTGAGAGACGGGCGAATGTCTTAAACCAGATCGCGTCCAAACGGCATGAGCGCCAGTTTCAGCAGCTTGAAATGCTGTTTTGCAAAGGGCAACCCCACAATGGTGATGGCCAGCAAAATGCCCCAGAACAGATGGGAGAGAGCAATTCCCCAACCAAATAATAGCAGCCAGATAATATTTAAAATGATGGCCAGGGGAGAATCGGCGCTAGGATTCTTGACTACCTCCTTACCAAAAGGGGTGAAGGTGGCAATTCCCAGTTTGATGGCTTCGATACCGAAGGGGATGCCAATAATCGTCAGGCAGGTGCTGATGCCACCGATAATGTAGCCCACACCGCTCATAAAGCCGCCAAATACGAGCCAGATAATATTGCCCAGTAAACTCATTGTTAGAAGTTATGACTTTAGAAGTACACATTCCTAGAGTATCTCGGAACAATGGAGATCCTCGATGCACGCAATGATACAGACTGCGATCGCCGCACTTCTTGCCTTTGCCGCCACCCCGCGATGGCAGAACTCCTGACGCACTATGGTTACCGGGTTGTGCCATTTGTTCTGATCGGTCTGGGCATTTACATTTTGCTGAAAAGCAGAAGCGAAACGTTAATTCTTGATGTACAACTCTGAACCTGATGGAGGCAATAGCGATCGCAATCAATCGAGTGTGAGTCAAGTGCTCCCTGGCGATTACCTTGATACAGGGCTTTTCAAGCGCGTGAGGTACAAAGTTTTTGTTGAGAGCCTCGCGGAGCGAGGCTCTCAACAAAAACTTTGGTTCTATCTCAGCGCAAAGTGCTGTATAAGTAGACAGATGCGATTAAGCTTGAACCCCCCAAAGCTGTTCCACCCGCACACTGTGCGGGTGGAACAGCTTTGGGGGGTTCGACTTTTTCTACGCTCACTTAACTTAATACTAGAGCAGGGCAGGGCAGGCAAGATGCCTGCCCCATCCGAAATGAAGCAAAATTACCCATTGAGTAACGTAAGCTATACGATTAGTTCGAGCTGTTTTTTCTGCCCCGATTTTGCGACCGAAGCGCAAAATCAGGGCAGAAAAAACAGTCCACAGTATTTGATCCAGGAGCACCAATGCGAGCAGTCCTCTGCGGCTACTACGGAATGGGCAACGGCGGCGACGAAGCCCTGCTGGCAACACTGCTGCAAATGCTCCCCAATACTGTCACACCGCTGGTACTGTCGGGGAACCCACAGCAAACCGAAAGCCGCTACGGTGTAGAAGCCTGTGATCGCAAATCCCTCCCGGCAGTTCTCCAGGCTTTCCGCAAATCCGATGCCTTCATCTGGGGTGGCGGTAGCCTGATGCAAGACACTACCAGCGTCCTCAACCCCATCTACTATGGTGGACTGATGGCACTGGCCCAGTGGAGTGGTCTGAAGACCATCGCCTGGGGACAGGGTATTGGCCCGCTGAAACGGCCCTTCACCCGCTGGCTTACCCGCCAAACCTACAGAGGATGCACCGTCGTCAGCGTGCGCGATCGCGCCTCTGCTGAACTGCTGCATGGCTGGAATATTCCCTTTACCCTGGCCCCTGATCCCGTCTGGGCTTTAGCGGGAGAAGCGGCTCCCGGCCTCTGGGATTTCCCCGCCCCGCGCGTCGCTGTCGCCCTGCGCCCCCACCACACCCTTACCCCGCAACGACTGGAAACTCTGACCCAGGCGCTGATCGCCTTCCAGAAAGCCACCCAGACCTGCATCCTGCTGGTTCCGTTTCAGCCTGTCTCTGATGGTGCGATCGCCCAGAGCATCCAGTCCCGCCTCCCCGGTCCCAGTCAGGTGATTGAATTGGAGAACCCCAGACAGTTACGGGGGTTGTTTCAGGGTGTGGAGATGGCGATCGCTATGCGGCTCCACGGGTTGATTATGGCGGCAGCATCTGAGTGTCGCTGCTTCGGGCTGAGCTACGACCCGAAGGTGAATCAGTTGATGACCGAACTTGACCTCCCAGGCTGCGATCTCGACCACATCCCAGACGATCCCCACTTCCTCAGCCGTCTCTGGATCGACCTCTACGCCAACAGCGATCCCCTGTCGAATGACCAGATTCATTCGCTGCGCGATCGCGCCCTGTTCCATCAAGAGATTCTCCAAAAGGGCTTGCAATAGCGATCGCCATTTTGGTTAGGACAGGGTGGGAAACCACCTCCCCACACCCCTGTTCTAACAGCCGTGGCTCTGGCCCTAAAAACCTATCTAAAGCGGTAGTCTGCTTTGACTCTAAACCGATCGAAGGGGAGAAGTTTTTTCGTTAGAAGCTTAAGACTCCCTGAAGCTTTCCCCCAAAGTATCGATAATCACGATTTGATAGACACCATTGCTTGTAAATTGCGTCAGACCCTGGACAAAAGGGAATTGCTGTCTTGACAAATCACTATGCCTGAAGACACTCGCACCGAGGATGTAATCAACGTTCTCAAACGTGCTCTCACCGACAATCTGTACTGCACTCAGGGGAAGGATGAAACCTTCGCCACTGCCCATGATTACTACATGGCGCTGGCTCACACCGTGCGCGATTGCCTCACCCGTCGCCGGATCAAAACTGCGCAGACTCACTTTCAGAAAGACTCAAAGTCGGTCTACTACCTGTCTGCTGAGTTTTTGATCGGGCGACTGCTGACCAATAATCTGATTAACCTGGGCCTCTACCACGAGATGCGTCAGGCGCTACGCGACATGGGTCTGAGCCTGGAGGATCTGCTGGAGCGCGAAGAAGAACCCGGCCTGGGGAACGGTGGCCTGGGGCGACTGGCAGCCTGCTTTCTCGACTCCCTGGCCACCCTCGAAATCCCTGCGATCGGCTATGGCATTCGCTATGAGTTCGGTATCTTTCACCAGATCATGGTGAACGGGTGGCAGCACGAGTGCCCTGACAACTGGCTGCGGTTTGGTAACCCCTGGGAGATCGCCCGTCCCGACTACATGGTGGAAGTGGGTTTTGGGGGGCATACCGAAGCCTATAGCGACGATACGGGGCACTACCGGGTTCGCTGGTTCCCCCGCACCACGGTCTATGGTACCCCCTACGACACCCCCGTCCCTGGTTACGGCAACAACACCGTTAACACGCTGCGCCTATGGAGCGCTCGTGCTGGAGAGGACTTTAACTTCCAGGTGTTCGACGCGGGCGACTACACTCAGGCCGTTGCCGCGAAGACTTTCTCCGAAAACATCTCCAAAGTTCTCTATCCCAACGACAACACCCCCCAGGGGAAGGAACTGCGTCTGCAACAGCAGTATTTCTTCGTCTCCTGCTCCTTGAGGGATATCATTCGCCTCTACCTGCGCGATCACACCAGCTTTGACCAGTTCCCTGATAAGGTGGCCATTCAGTTAAATGATACCCACCCTGCGATCGGCGTAGCCGAGCTGATGCGAATTCTCGTGGATGAGCATCGGATTGAATGGTCCAAGGCATGGGACATCACCCGACGCACTTTTGCCTACACCAATCACACCTTACTTTCAGAGGCCCTGGAACGCTGGTCAGTCAACCTGTTTAAGAAACTTCTGCCCCGCCACCTGGAGATTATCTACGAGATCAACGCGCAGTTTCTGGATGAAATCCGGGCCAAGTATCCGGGTGACACTGCCCGACTGGCTCGCATGTCATTGATCGAAGAGGGAACCGACCGGAAAGTCCGTATGGCTCACCTGGCCTGCGTTGGGAGTCATACAGTGAATGGCGTCGCAGCCCTGCACACCGAACTAGTGAAGCAGGAGTTGATGCGCGATTTTTACGAGCTATACCCGGAGAAGTTCCAGAACAAGACAAACGGCATCACCCCCCGTCGCTGGCTGCTGATGAGTAATCCCGAACTGTCTGGACTGATTACTGAGAAAATTGGCGATCGCTGGATCACCCATCTCGGTGACCTGCGCAAACTGGAAGCATTTGTGGACGATGCAGCATTCCGCGATCGCTGGCGACAGATCAAGCAGGCCAACAAACAGCGATTGGCGGATCATATCCTCCGTAGTGACAACGTGGAGGTGGACTTGAATTCGCTGTTTGACATTCAGATCAAGCGGATCCATGAATACAAGCGGCAGTTGCTCAGTGCCCTGCACATCATTACCCTGTACAACCGGATCAAGGCGAATCCCAATCTCGACATCTTGCCACGCACTTTTATCTTTGGCGGAAAGGCCGCTCCTGGCTACTTCATGGCCAAGATGGTGATCAAACTGATCAACTCGGTGGCCGAAATGGTCAACCACGACCGGGATGTGGCAGGGCGGCTGCGGGTGGTGTTTTTGACCAACTATGGCGTGTCTCTGGGAGAGATTTCCTACCCTGCCGCCGACCTGTCTGAGCAGATTTCTACCGCCGGGAAAGAAGCCTCCGGGACAGGTAACATGAAATTTTCCCTCAACGGTGCCCTGACGATTGGCACCCTGGATGGAGCCAATGTGGAAATTCGCGAAGAAGTGGGAGCCGAAAACTTTTTCCTGTTTGGCCTCACTGCGCCGGAGGTGCTGGCGACCAGAGCAAAAGGGTATAATCCCCGGAGTTACTATGAAAGCAACGCGGAGTTGAGGGGCGTGATCGATGCCATCCGCTCTGGCTACTTCTCCCCCAGAGACCACGATCTGTTCCGCGTTATCGTGGACGACCTTCTGCATAAGGACGAATATATGCTGATGGCTGACTATCAATCCTACATCGACTGTCAGGATCGCGTCAGTGCAGCCTATCGAAACCAGGATCATTGGGTTCGTATGTCCATCCTGAATGTCGCACGGATGGGCAAATTCTCCTCCGATCGCACCATTGAGGAATATTGCCGGGACATCTGGCAGGTGACGCCGACCCCCGTTGACCTGGGAGAGTTGAGCCAGGTCGAATAGCGATTGAGTTCGGTTTTTCCTCCAGAACCGGGGTGTTTTGCATCTGCAAAATACTCCGGTTCTGGCTTTATATCCATGGTCGGTCTGACGCTTGCGGGCTGCGAGTCGGTTCTACCTGTGGTATAGATCTGAACAGATCTGTAAATTGATGGCAACCTCGATTTCTCTGAATGACTGGACTTTTGATTATTTTTCCTATAATGTCGCGCAACGCTCTCGAAGAGAGCGTTGCGCGACATTTTTATTTTCAGCACCGATCATTCCTGAAACGATCGGTGCAATTTAGCCAAAAGTCCAGTGAATGATTGCCCTCTCTAAAAGCATCTATTTGTCATTTCCAGCGTTTTTCACGCTGGGGAGAGGCAGGGGGTGGGGGGCACTGTCGTTCGGACTTCGGATCTCGGCGAGCACTCAGACTTCGGCGAGCTGACGAGCCGGTGAACGGCGAAGCCCCTGCAACCCGCAATCTGTGCCTGGTTAGCCTGGAAAAGACTGTATCGCTCCCCTCCTTATGGACAAAAGCAATCGCCGACAACCAATTTGGAGAGCAGTTTATGCAATAAGTAAGTGGGCGTGGAAAAAGTCGAAACCCCAAAAACTTTTCCGTCCTTCGACTTCGCTCAGGTTAGAACAGTTTTTGGGGTTTCAAGCTGAATCGCGTCGGCCTGCTTAGGAGATTTCTAGCAATGAAATGACCTGCGTCGTGTGGATGTCTCCCCCGCGCAGAGAGGGAGACATCCACACGACGGGTAATTTCTTTCGTAGAAATCTCCTTAGACTTTTTATTTAGTATCTTTTGTACATAAAGTATGGCCAGAATTTTGGTAGTTGAAGACGAGGTGGTCACTGCCTGGAATATCCAGGAAGCGCTGACTGAATTCGGCCATACGATTGTCAGTCGAGTGATCAGCGGAGCAGAGGCAATTGAAGCGGCGATCGCCACTCAGCCAGATCTGGTGCTAATGGATATTCGTTTGAAGGGTAAGCTGGATGGAATCACGGCGGCACGGGAGATTTACTCAGCGCTCCCGATTCCCATTATTTACCTCACCGCCCATACTGATGATGTGACCCTGCGGCGAGCGGTCGCTTCCACTCCCTTCGGTTATCTGGTCAAACCCTTCCGCAAAGCCGAACTCTACTCGGCGATTCAGGTTGCGTTGCATCGTCACCTGCTGGAATCCAGGCTTCAACACACCGAGCAGTGGCTCTCCACCACACTGAGCAGCATTGCCGATGGCACAATCGCTGTCGATTCCGATGGCTGTATTACCTTCATGAACCCGGCAGCCGAAGACCTCACCGGGTGGGAACTAGAGGAGGCGCTGGGAAAGGCCGCCGACCGGGTGGTACGTCTGGTTAATCCGCACACTGGAGAAGCGATCGCCAATCCGCTATTACAGGCGCTACAGGAGGGAGCAAGGGTCAGTCTTCCCGACGATTGTCTGCTGCATTCGAAAGATGGGACGACACGAGCCGTGGGAGACTCCGCCTCCCCGATCCGCAACTCCAATGGCAGCGTCATGGGTAGCATCGCCATCTTCCAGGACATCACCGAGCGCAGGCAGGCTGAGATCATCCAGCGCCAGCACCAGGAGCAGCACCAGGCTGGACTGGAGCGCCTGGTGCAGGAGCGCACTGCAACACTGAAAAAAGCACTGGCGTTTGAAGCGTTGCTAAAACGCATCACGGATAGAGTGCGTGATAGCCTGGACGAAGCGCAAATTCTGCAAACAGCGGTGCAGGAACTAACCCTGGGGCTGGACATTTACAGCTGTGATACGGGTCTGTACAATCTGGCGCAGGGCACCTCCACGATTCGCTATGAGTATATCCAGAAGCAAATTCCCGTCGGCCTGGGAACCGTCACGCTGATGGCGGATCATCAGCCTCTCTATGATCGCCTGCTGCGAGGGGAGGCGTTCCAGTTTGGGCTGGTCGCAGGTAGTGACCCACGCTCTGGACGGCCTATCGATTTTCAGACCGTCGTACTGGCCTGTCCGCTGATTGACGACCAGGGCGTGATCGGTGATATGTGGCTGTACCGATCCAGGGACACCTGCTTCGAGGAGAACGAGGTGCGATTGGTGCAGCAAGTGGCCAATCAATGTGCGATCGCCCTGCGTCAGGCACGGCTGTATCGGGCCGCTCAGGCTCAGGTCGCTGAGCTGGAACGACTGCACCGTCTCAAGGATGAATTTCTGGACAGCATCACCCACGAACTGCGAACGCCCCTCTCGATCATCCATCTCACCACTCAAATGCTGGAAATTCGACTGCGACAGCTCAATCTGCTGGACAACGAAGCAGAACCCAGCAAACGATATCTCAAGATTTTGCAGGAGGAGATTGACCATGAGAGCAGTCTGATTAATGACCTGCTGGAACTGTCACGAATCACCGTTGAATCTGAACTGGATCAGGTCGGTTCCATCCGCCTGCAGGATTGGATCCCCCATTTGCTGGAGCCGTTCGCCGTGAAGGCAGAACAGCAGAACCTGCGGTTGCACCTGGAGATGTCGCCTGACCTGCCATTCCTGGTGGTCGATCTGTCCCATCTGCTCCGCATCCTGACTGAACTATTGACCAATGCGCTGCGATTTACCCCGGAGAGCAACAACATCCACTTGCAGATACGCGGTTGGGGCGATCGCATCCAGTTCAGCATCAGCAATTCGGGAACAGAAATTCCCTGTGATGAACTTCCCCGAATTTTTGACAAGTTCTATCGTATTCCCCGGTCTGACCCCTGGCGCTATGGAGGCACAGGGTTAGGTCTGGCGCTGGTGAAACGTCTGGTGCGCCATATGGAAGGCACCGTTGCGGCTGCCAGTTTGCCGGGAAAGACCATTTTTACAGTGTCTCTGCCGTGGCAGGTTCAGTCGTTTGCCAACCGTTAATTTGCAAGAAAACGGGCGATCGCCTTCTGGGGAGACGCAATCTCTTCCACAGACGTATAGTAGTAGTCCTCCCAGCCCACCTCCGGTAACCCGGCGAACACCATGAGATTCAGGGGATACTGTTCGCTATCGGTGCAGCGCCGAAAGTCATCGCGGAACAAAAAAATCGGCTTGCGCAGGGCGATCGCAATGCCCAGTTCCACCATCACGCCTTCATCGGGTGGAGTACCGTTGACGATCGCAAATAGACCATCACACTGCCGCACATCCCCCACATCCGCCTGCGCCACCCGGTAGGCCCACCCTTGCTGTGAAAAATCAATTTGATTATTGCGGGCAAACGGCTCCCAAACTTCTGCCCCCAGTTCTTCTAGCGCCTGGATGATCGGTGGTAACAGCAAAGCCTTCTGCTGTGCTGAAAAGCCGTAGGGGTTGGCCAGATAAATCGTTTTGCGAGTCATATTGCCCTGTTGAGAAGGTTTGTAAGAGTGGAGATGGTCGCAGTCCACCTCTACTCTCACAGACCTTCCGACAAAATCAAATAGGGCTACGATACATTCTCCGATGTGCGCCTGTAGACTACCTCCTGTGGGGTGGGCATCTTGCCCGCCTGGAATTGGGCGGGCAAGATGCCCACCCCACAGAAATCCCTGGTTTTCAGTCCCATATTGCACATGGCGTGAAATATGGCTTCACCCCTTCTGTTTTAGCTCTGGAGGCATTCGGATGGGCTTGTACGTCTGCAAATCCACAAAAATGCCCAGCTGCTCAGCGACTGCCGCGACGTCGCCATTGACGGTAATCACCCCTTTCACTGTCCATCGCAATTTCTCTACCGCCGCCATCCACATCCTGCCGATGGGGCGATCGGAGAGTTTGATGGCCTGCTTGTAGTCAATTTTGGTTTGCAAAACCAGTGGCGCAATGCCCCGCTGGAGCTGTTCCTCCAGCGGAAAATGGCGGGCCAGCATCTCCAGCCGCAGGTCTTCCAGCCAGCGGACATAAACGATATTGCTGACAATCCCGGCAAAGTCGATGTCGTAGGTTCTCACGGGAAAATGCAGCTCAACCTCAAACGGCTGCTTCTGGACCTCAGTATGCATAGATAACTTCTAAGTTGCAAGTTGCAATTTAAACTAACAGGAGTAACTTGTAAAATGCAAGTAGCAAAGCTATGGCTTCCCCATGACCCACCCCCGACGTTCTCCCTGTCCCGTTGCCTGTACCCTGGACGCGATTGGCGATCGCTGGACGCTGCTGGTCATCCGCGACATGATGTTCTTCGGCAAGCAGCGGTTTGAGGAGTTTTTAGAATCACCAGAAGGCATTTCAAGCAACATTCTGGCCAATCGGCTCAAACTGCTAGAAGAAATGGGCCTGGTCGAGAAGCAGCCCTACAGCAATCACTCCCGCCGTATGAACTACTTTCTGACAGAAAAGGGAAAAAGCCTGCGCCCTGTTCTGAAAGTAATGATAGCCTGGGGACTGAAGCACATTGCAGACACACAGACACCAGTGAGAGATCTGGCAAACCCGAAGACTACCCAGTGAGCAAGAAGTCTGCTACTATGGAAAACGCTGTAAAACTGGGCAAATAGGATCTTCATGGCAAAGAAGAGCATGATCGAGCGCGAGAAAAAGCGCGAGAAATTAATCCAAAAGTATTCTGCAAAGCGTCAATCGTTGCTGGAGCAGTTTGCTGCAGCTGAATCTCAGGACGAGAAGCTGGAAATTCACCGCAAAATTCAGCAGCTCCCCCGCAATAGCGCCCCCACCCGTCACCGCAATCGCTGCTGGCTCACAGGCCGTCCCCGTGGCTACTACCGCGACTTCGGTCTGTCTCGCCATGTGATTCGGGAGATGGCCCACCAGGGACTGCTACCCGGTGTGGTGAAGTCGAGCTGGTAAGAGCATCGCAGGCATCGACATTATGTCCGCTCAGCACCCGCTCCAGTCGGGGCAGGAGTTTCATAGCTTGGGGGGCCACTTCACCTATCGGGTGATTGGCCCCTGCTGTCGTTTGTTTGACCGGGAAGAGCTACCCTGGCCCTGCTGCCGCATCGAGTGGCGCGGCAAGGAACCCAGCTGGCGGCGTGTGGGCCGACGATTCGTGCCCGACCTGTCGTCGAAAAATTCTCCTTCCTACAGCGTTGAAATTCTGGGGCAGCACCGCTCAGAAGGTTATTTTGTGCTGACCCTGTACTGGGTAAAACTCCCCCAACCCGTGCGGGAGTGGTGGTATTCGCGTAACCTGCCGGAGGCACTTCAGGAGGAATCAGCTCCGGTGCCCTCTCAACCGTAAGGAACAGAAATTTAACAAAACCCGGAATTGAGTTTCTGCAAGCGCGCTTTGCCGCGCTTGCAGAAACTCAATTCCGGGTTTTAATCAATCCGCGATCCTAAGTTTTACCGCAGCGCATAGTCAGGCTGGTACTCCACCAGTTCAATCTCGTTCCCGTCGGGATCGTTGACGTACAGCCGCGCCTTCGTCTCCGGGGAATCGTAGGTGTAGTACTCAATGCTGTTTGCCTCCAGGAGCGATCGCATCTTCTCCGCATCCTCAATCACAAACCCCACATGGTTCATGCCAATTCCCTCGTAGGGCTGGTGGCTGCGCGTTGCGGTGGGAGCATCGTTCAAGGCGAGATAGAACTGATGGTTACCCAGGTGCATCCAGCGATCGCCCTGGAACGCCCCCTCAGCCCGCACATACCAATCGGGGAAGAGGGTCTGATAAAACTGCTTGCTGGCCTCCAGATCGTGAACCGTAAGGTTGATATGCTCAAAGCGATTGAAGTTCATAATGCCTCCAGCTTTAGAAGAGTTGTTGTGTTCCCCTCACGCATACCTAAAACGTAGTCGTTATGAGTTCATTTTGTAATGAGCAAATATACGTGGGGTAGGCGTGCGGCACGTGGCGGCCAACCGATACAATGCAGGCATCCTCGGTAGAGGCGAATACCGCGCCCTCCCTACCGCTGTTTGCACAAACTATTCCCGTTCATCGTTCAATCCATCACCAATCGGAAAACCTTGAACCCATCATGATCCAGGCTTTACCCCAGCCAGTAACCTTTGACGAATTCATTGCCTGGTATCCACAGGACACTGGCCGTCGATTTGAGCTGCACAACGGAGAAATCATCGAGATGCCCAAACCTCTTGGCAAACACTCGGAGGTGGGAGGGTTTCTCTCCGGTGTTTTGTTTGTAGAAATTGGGCGATCGCAGCTCCCCTACTTCATCCCGAAGGAATGCGTCGTTAAAGTCAATGAATCCGGTTATGAACCCGATGTGATTGTGCTGAATCGGCGCACGCTTGCAGATGACCCTCGATGGGAAAAAGAATCCACCATTACACGCGGTGTCTCAGCAAGGCTCGTCGTTGAGATTGTCAGCACCAACTGGAGCGATGATTATGCCCTCAAGCTTGAGGACTATGAAGCTTTAGGAATTCAGGAATACTGGATTTGTGACTATCTGGGATTAGGCGGAAAACGCTACATTGGCTCCCCTAAACGCCCCACCTTTTCGGTCTACCAGCAGGACGCAAACGACGAATATCAACTCCAGCAGTTCTGTGGAAATGAACCGATTGCCTCTGGCGTTTTTCCTGAATTGCAGCTTTCGATGCAGCAGATTTTGATGACGATCGGAGATTAAACGCGATCGCCTCTTCCTTTCGACAGATGCGCAAACCCGTACATAACAGAGAGAGACCGCACCTATCGTCTGCCCTCTAGGATGGGTATATTACGATTGCACAGCGTCGGGTGAGCGATATGGACGACTTTTTGCGGGAGTTTGAGCGGGGCATTATTAAGGGCCTGGAGCCATTGATGGAACTGGCGAAGACCCTGGAAGACGAGATGACCGGAAAGGACGACATTCGCGCCGATGTGCAGTACCGCGTGCGCACGGGCAGCATTCCCCGCCAGGGAAATATTCCACGGGATGTGCGATCGCCCCGCCCCCCTCAACCTCCCGCTGAACCTGGTGCAACTTCTCCTGAACCACAGGTTTACTCTGACTGGGACGACGAACCCGAAGACACCGCCCCCGAAGCCACCCTCAAAGATGTCGGCGGCATGGGAGAAATTCTGCGGGAGTTGCGGGAACTGGTGGAAATTCCCCTGAAGCGTCCCGATCTGCTGCAAAAATTGGGTCTGGAACCCACGCGCGGTGTGCTGCTGGTTGGCCCTCCGGGCACGGGCAAGACGCTCACCGCCCGCGCCCTGGCGGAGGAACTGGGGGTGAATTACATCGCTATTGTCGGCCCTGAGATTATGGGCAAGTACTACGGCGAAGCGGAGGGACGGCTGCGCAGTCTGTTCGACAAAGCCGCCAAAGCCGCACCCTGCATTGTCTTCATTGATGAAATTGATAGCCTTGCGCCCGATCGCTCCAGGGTCGAGGGCGAGGTCGAGAAGCGTGTCGTCGCCCAACTCCTGAGCCTGATGGATGGCTTCACCAAAACCAGAGGCACAATTGTCCTGGCAGCCACCAACCGTCCCGATCACCTCGACCCGGCCCTGCGGCGTCCCGGACGGTTTGACCGTGAGGTACAGTTCCGCGTCCCCGACCGCGAAGGACGGCTGGAAATTCTGAAAATTCAAACCCGACTGATGCCCCTGGATACACTGGTAAACCTGGAGGCGATCGCCGATCTCGCCGTTGGCATGGTGGGGGCTGACCTGAAGGCCCTCTGTCAGAAAGCGGCCTACACCGCCCTGCGGCGACAGGTGCCCTCCCTGAAGCAGGCCGTCCCCGAACACCTGACTGTCACCCAGAATGACTTTCTGATGGCGCTGCGGGAAATTCGCCCCTCGGTGCTGCGCTCGGTGCAGGTGGAATCCCCCAACGTCTCCTGGCAGGACATCGGCGGTCTGGACGCCATCAAGGAAACCCTCCAGGAGTCCGTCGAAGGGGCGCTGCTGTACCCGGAACTGTATCGCCAGACGGGAGCTAAAGCGCCAAGAGGCATTCTCCTCTGGGGGCCTCCGGGAACGGGAAAGACACTGCTGGCAAAGGCGATCGCCTCTCAAGCCCGTGCCAACTTCATCGCCGTCAACGGCCCCGAATTGATGAGCAAATGGGTGGGTGCCTCAGAGCAGGCGGTGCGCGAAGTCTTCACCAAAGCGCGGCAGGCCGCTCCCTGCGTCATTTTTGTGGATGAGATTGATACCCTGGCTCCGGCGCGGGGCAATTCCTTTGGGGATTCGGGGGTGAGCGATCGCCTGGTCGGACAACTCCTGACCGAGCTAGACGGCCTGCACGGTTGCCCCAATGTACTTCTGGTGGGGGCCACAAACCGTCCCGATGCCCTCGACCCCGCACTCCTGCGAGCCGGACGACTGGATTTGCAGCTAAAAGTAGACCTGCCGGATGCCCAGAGTCGCCTGTCGATTTTGCACGTTCACAACCAGGAGCGACCACTGGAGGGTGTTGATCTGGAGTCCTGGGCGAACCAGACCGAGGGCTGGAACGGGGCCGATCTGGCGCTGTTGAGTAATCAGGCGGCGCTGGAGGCAATTCGGCGCTACCGTCGGCGGGGAGAAACGGACCCCAGCACGATTCGGATTACGGTGGATGATTTTGCGTTTGCCTACCAGACGCTTCTAGAACAGAAACAAGCCTAATTAGCAATGCCGCCCGCTATGCGGGCGGCATTGCTTCTTGATTAACGCTGGCGCTGCTGCTGCATTTCCTGGAACTGGCGGCGCTGGGTTTCGTTCAGCACACCTTCCATCTGGGCGCGAGCATTCTGCCGAATGGTGCGGATGCGGTTCTGGTCTTCTGCACTCAAGGTAATGTCGGGACGCTCTCTCTGCTGACGGGCCTGCTGAATCTGGTTCAGCCGCTCCTCACCGAGGACTGCTTCAATTTGTCGCTGAGTCTCGCGCTGGATCTCCCGCAGGCGCGTCTTTTGCGCATCGGACAGATTCAACCGATCGAGCAATCGCTCCTGGCGTCCCATCCGCTGCCGTCCCGATTGGGCGGGTGCGTCGTTGGCGTTGGCAGTTTGGCTGAACAGCGGGGTTAGGGGGGCGATCGCTAGCATCAGGGCAACCGCACCCGTCATCAATGAAACTTTGTTTTTCATCAGCATGAGTTTTTCAGATCAACGATGGTGGAGCAGACTCGTCTGTTTGATATCTGGACAGCGATCGACCTTGTAGAGTTCCCCACAGGTAGAGTCACAAAACCTGGAGGTTCTGACCCTTCTGCGGTAGGGGCGATCGCTCTAAACTCTCAGGCACCTCCTCTACAAGCCGCCCCCGACGAGAATATTCACACCCTGACCTCGCCGCCCAAGGTAGGAGCTAGCATATCCGCATCGTCAAAATTCTCCGCCCCCTACACCACACGCTGTGCTAGATGCTTCGCTTCCAGCTTGAGCCATAGCTCACTCCAAATCGTCTTTGCCTTTCTTCCAAACATCTTCATCCCAGACACAGAGATCGCCGCACTTTCCCCCAGCTTCACCAGAGCCGGAAGAAACGGAGCCAGAAAACCGACCAGTGCAATCACATCCATAGGGGGCCATAGGTAATAATCTCTGAGCCGATCCTGTTGCATAGAGCTGGTTTTGGCCATATGCAAGCCTAAAATCCTGACTCCACATAATTGATGAACTTCAATCAAGGCTTCCTTCAATAATCCACACCTTGCAAGTGATCCAAGCCATTTCTGACATTCACGGACTTATTTTACGCTTAAGTATTGACAATGTCAGAACAGAGGACTAACTTTATAGTATAAACAGACTCCAAGTTAGGAGGCATTGCAATGCCAGATGGAGATATCATCCACAACAAGCTTAGAAGGCTGTATCAAAAGCCTTATAAATTGCTTTGCGAGGGAAAAGCACCCAGCGATGACTGTGCTCGTGTTGTATTGAAAAAGCTGAAGCAAGACGTTAAAGAGAAAGGAGATGTTCCTGTGAAACTGTGTCAAGGCATGGCTGACATACTTATCCAAAGTACTAGCGAAGGCAGTGTATTTGGAGCACGAGAATATGCTGATTTAAGTATAAAATTTGATAAGTTGGCGGAGCAATCTGATGGACGGCCAGACCTCAAAAGACTTGCCTTAGATGCCGGTAAAAGCATTCTCCATGACCTTAGATACGGTCGGACCCAGCAAATAGATTTTGGGAACATCCAGCGCCTTATGTGTGAACGATACATACGCGGGGTATATGTGTCCGAATTTAAGGAGCGTATTCCCCTAACTAATGAACATCATGGTGGAATCGATCAAGTAACTCTTTCAAGACGAATTGAGGGAATCCAACCAGTTGTAGACCGTGGAATTAGCAAATTCGCAAGAGATATGGTTAACAAGCAAAGTGTATCAAGCTTGTCCTTGCCTAGTCGTTCCTCAATTAAGGCAATAGATTTAGACGAAGATCTTTTGGCAGGCTAACTACTATGAGAACAAACCAAGAGGAGATTGTTGATTATACTGCAATCTTTGATCCAATAGTGAATAGAGATGGAAGAGTTCGCTTCATTAATCATTCACGCAACAAAGAAAGCCATGTAGGAATTTCCATCGATGACAACGTGCTTCAATATCGCATACAACAATGCTTTCCATCGATTATTGCAGATTTGATTGACCTTGCAGTTGCTATTCATGCAACTGACCGTTTGACTTTTCAGAATTTACGCCAAGAACAAACTCGTATATGTGTAGTTCTTCCAGTTCGGCATCCAGAACTGTTTAATGCTCCGCTTTTCCAAGAAAAACTCAAAAGCCTGCTTGAATGGGCTACTGGAAGTCGATGGTTTTTTGATTTTCATATGAGAACTGATTCAGGACGTATTGTGGAGGAGCAATATATTCTCTCTACTGAAGAACCTTATGTTGATGAGGTTGCCTTGTGGAGTGGAGGTCTTGATGCCCTTGCTGGTATCTACACTCGCTTGAAGGAAGAACACAGCAGATCGTTCATGCTGTTCGGAACTGGCAGTAACGACAATAACTACGCTCGTCAAGAGCGGGTATTTAAAGGTGTTCAGACTTCATTCTCTGGTCGTCTATATTTGTGTCGTGTTCCAATTCGCTTCTCAGAGAGTTCCTTGCATCAGAAAAACAAAATTTCTCGTGCGCGGGGCATTGTATTCATACTTCTAGGTTCGGCTTGTGCATATCTAATGGGTCATAAAGCCCTACACCTGTATGAGAATGGTATCGGAGCGATTAATCTTCCATATCGCAAGTCTGCTATTGGGCTTGATCATTCACGCTCTGTTCACCCATTAACTTTGCTCAAAATTGGCGATGTTATCTCAGAAATATTGGGTGAAAAATTCAACGTATACAATCCCTTCCTTTTTTCAACTAAGGCAGAGATGTGTAGATCATTAGCTGAAGATGGGAGAATCGACCTGCCACCATTAACGCTATCATGTGATAGTCCACATCGTCAGCAACCAATTCAGTGTGGGTATTGCTCATCCTGCATTCTGAGAAAACAAGCACTCGCTGCCTCAAAACTTGAGGATAGAACCCACTACGTCGTACCTGATGGTCAGCAACCAGTAGGAGATACAAGTTTGCATCTGAAACATATGCTCGCACAAGTTTCTACTCTACGGAGCTTGTTCAGTATCTCAGATGATTTCAGCCTTCAATGGCGGGTTTTGACTCAAAGATTTTCAGATTTAGACGATATTGTTGACCGAACTGCGATGGTAGAAGGAGTATTGCCGAGTGATTTACAGAAACAATTGATTCGATTATATCAAAGCTATGTTTCTGAGTGGGATGCTGTTGAACTCCAAATTTCGGCAAATTTATTAGATCAGAAAAGTGACGACAACCACGCAATGACTGCCTAGTTGCTGTTTCGTAATTTTGAAAGGGAATGCTATGGCTACCAACATCCTAGACAATATTGATTTACGCAACTTAGGGGAGTTACTTCAGCAAGCACGGAAGAAGTGTGGAATGACTCAGGCCGATGCAGCCAAAGTAATAGATGCTGCACGCACTACCATTGTTGCTATCGAGAAAGGGGAACGCCGACTCAAGCCAAGTGAATTGATTAAACTGGCTCGTTCCTATGGAAAAGCAGTGAGTGATTTCGTTCGACCTGGTCCTACTATTGAACCTTTTGAGGTTCAATTTCGTGCTGCCTATCAGCGTAGTGAGCAAGAAGAAGCAAAGATTGGCCCAATCATCCAGCGGTTTGAAGAGTTATGCCGGAACTATCTGGAGCTTGAGAAGATCGTTGATGCGCCGCTACCACAAAACTATCCTCCTGAGTATGACGTAACAGGTATGCCCATTGAGGCGGCTGCCGAAAGTATTGCGATTGCAGAACGTCAGCGTCTCGGTCTTGGAGACGGGCCAATTCCACTACTGCGAGACATTCTTGAGCAAAGTGTAGGCATACGAATTTTCTACTTAAAAATGCCAGCAAAGTACTCAGAGATTTACAGCTTTGATGAGCAGCTTGGTGCTTGCATGGCAATCAATTTGGATCATTATGAGGAACGGCGACGTTGGTCAATGGCGCATGGGTATCTTCACTTTCTGGCGCATCGACGAAAACCTGTTGTTGATTTCGACGGGCAGTATCAAAGACTTCCTGAAAGTGAACGGCTAGCAGAGGCTTTCCCAAAATACTTTCTCATGCCTACGAGTGGGTTGCTTAAACGTTTCAATGACATGTATCGCACTCACAGTAAATTCACCCCAACCAACTTATTCACTCTTGCACATTATTATGGTGTATCGATAGAAGCTCTCATCTACCGCCTGGAAAACATGGAACTCCTGCCATCTGGCACTTATGATCGACTGCGCGATCGAGGTCTCAAGGTTAGGAAGGTGCAGAAGGAACTGGGTTTAGAGGAGATTCAACAACGTACTGACTTAGCATCTATTCATTACCAACATCTTGCAATCGATGCTTTAGATCGAGGACTTATTACTGAAGGGCGATTTGCAGACCTTCTTGGTGTTAACCGATTGGAGGCTAGACGCATTGCAGAAACATTGCGTGAGCATTCGAGCGGCGTAATGGAAGAAGCTGTTGACTTCGATTTGCGTCATGCATAACAATTGGGAGACTTATGTATGCAAATTAGACACTCCCATTTGATTCTTGATGCTTGTTGTGTCTTGAATTTCAGTGCTTCAGGTCAATTCATTAGAATCCTGAAGTCCATTCCAGTCCAGGTCGCAGTTGCTGAGGTTGTAATTCAAAAAGAACTTATTACCCTTCAACGCCTAAAGGAAGAGGCAAATGACGATGCATTAGAGCTTGAGAAAGCAATTTCACAAGGTTTGATTTTAGTTGTAGATTTTGAATCAGAGTTAGAAGAAGAGTCATTTGTTAACTATGCTTTTGAACTTGGTGACGATGGAGAATCTGCAACCTTTGCACTTGCAATTTCCAGAGATTGGGCTGTTGCCACTGATGATAAGAAAGCAATAGCGTTTTCCAAGAGAGAAGCACCTGATTTACAGGTTCTATCAACTTTAGAAATAGTTAAAAATTGGCACGAATCTGAGAATGTCTCCTCTACAGAGCTAGCGACTGTACTTCGTGCAATACGAACCAAAGGCAGATATATACCAGATAGAAACCATCCTTTACTCAGTTGGTGGAGAAAGTCGATTCAGTGAACTTGGAGATTCAAGCCGAAGTCACTTCAATGTCGATAAGGTTAGTGCAACTCTGGACTGGGTTAGGACAATGCGAACAATCATTACCCCAAAGCACCTCAACCATTGGTCAAACAGCTCTTTCGCAGAGGGGCACTCCCGCACCGCAATACCCTCAAGCAGGGTAGGATGGGCAAAGCGAAGCGTGCCCATCAATGCATACGGATGGTGATGGGCACGGACTGCCGTCCTTTGCCCATCCTACCGTTCAACTTTGGGTCAATTCATTCCCGGGAATCTCCTGTCTGGAACAGGTAATCTCCTGACGTTGTCATTGATTTAGCAATACCCTCAAGCAGGGTAGGATGGGCAAAGCGAAGCGTGCCCATCAATGCATACGGATGGTGATGGGCACGGACTGCCGTCCTTTGCCCATCCTACCGTTCAACTTTGGGTCAATTCATTCCCGGAAATCTCCTGTCTGGAACAAGTAACCTCCTGACGTTGTCATTGATTGATCCAAACAGTAGAGTACAGATCAGTGGCTGATGAATTCAGGGTAGAGGACCGTCAGGTGAAAGATTGGGTTAAGGAAGGAATCAGAATTCCCCAATGGTTACTGGGTCTCCTGCTCCTGGGACTGCTGGCCGGGGGTGGCTACTTCGCCTACACCCAGTACACCGCCACCCAACGCCGGGAAGCTCGCCGCAATCTGCAAACGGCAGCAGTCGAGCGCATCAATGCACCCGAAACCATTTCCGCCAATGGCACCGTACAACCCCAGCGCTCCGTCAACGTCAGTCCCAAAAACTCCGGCATTTTGAAAGAACTGCTGGTGGAGGAGGGCGATCGCGTCCAGGAGGGACAAATCCTCGCCTACATGGATGCCTCCAGCTTGCAGGGGCAGCTCACCCAGGCCAGAGGTCAACTGGCATCGGCCCAGGCTTCGTTAGACAGGGCACTGGCGGGCAATCGCACCCAGGACATCGGTCAAGCCCAGGCGCAATTAGCGAATGCAGAAGCGGCGCTACGGCAGACAGAGCAAACCTTCCGGCAGAACCAGCAGTTGTTCAGTCAGGGGGCGATCGCCCAACGAGACTTCAACAACTCTCTGGCAGAACGCGATCGCGCCCTGGCCCAGGTGCAGCAGGCAAAACAGGCATTGAGCTTGCAGCAGGCGGGGTCTCGACCGGAAGACATCGCCCAGGCCAGAGCAGAGGTGCTGCGGGCTGAAGGCCAGCTCCAGACGGTGCAATCTCAGATCAACGACACGGTGATTCGTGCCCCCTTCAGCGGCATTGTCACACGCAAGTTTGCCGACCCCGGTTCCTTCGTGACGCCGACCACGTCTGGCAGTTCGGTTTCTTCTGCGACTTCCTCCTCGATTCTGTCACTGGCCTCAGCCAATCAGGTGGTGGCCAAAGTGCCGGAGACCAGCATCGCCAGAATTCAGGTGGGGCAGAAAGTGACGATTCAGGCCGATGCCTTTCCCAACGAGTCCTTCAAAGGGCGCGTGACTCAGGTGGCCACCCAGTCCACAGTGGATCAAAACGTGACAAACTTTGAGGTCAAAACCTCCATCAGCGACCCCAAACAACAACTGCGAGGCGGAATGAACGTCAACGTTGAGTTTGCCGTTGGCACGCTGGAGAATGCGCTGGTGGTACCGACGGTGGCGATCGTGCGGCAGGCGCAGGGGACGGGTGTATTGCTGGCGGGAGAGGGCGATCGCCGTTCCAGATTCCAACCCATTACCACAGGTTCAACGGTGGAGGACAAAACCGTGGTCGTGTCGGGACTGAAGGAGGGCGATCGCGTTCTGCTCAGTTTCCCCCAGGGAGAACGGCCTCCCTCCCGCACACCGTCTTTCTTGCCAGGGGTGGGGCCACCAGGTGGTTCTGGTGGCAATCGGAGAAGTGGAGGCTAGGGGAATGGGAAAAATGGCAGACCTGAAACCGCCCAGTATTCCCCTGACGGAAGTGGCGTCGATGGCAACGGAATCCCTTTGGAGTAACCGTCTGAGAACAGCGCTGACGATGCTGGGGGTGATTATCGGCATTGCGTCGGTGATCACGGTGACCTCGGTGGGACAGGGTGTGCAGCGGGCCACGGAACAGCAGATCCAGGCGTTGGGAACGAACGTGATGCTGGTGCTGGCGGGCGCAGCGCGGACGGGGGGCATCAGTCAGGGCTTTGGTTCCGCCAGTACGCTCACCTGGGAGGATGCCCAGGCTGTCGAGCAGCAGGTGCCCGCCGCTGAGGGGGTGGCCGCGTTTTTGCAGCGGGGGGGACAGGTGGTATACAACAACCAGAACGAATCGACCTCGATTCTGGGCGTGGATTTGAACTACCCCGATGTGAAGGAAATTCACCCGGTTGAAGGACACTTCTTTTCCCAGACCGATATGGACAACGCTAACGCCGTTGTGGTGCTGGGTTCTGCGGTGCGCGACAGCCTGTTTGTGCCGGGTGAACCTGCGGTGGGCGCAAATATCCGTGTACGAGATGGCCGCTATCGGGTGATTGGGGTGATGGAGCCGAAGGGGTCTGTGGGTGGACAGGATCAGGACGATCGCATCTACATTCCCCTCACCAATATGTCGTCCCGCATTGTGGGAAATAATTCCCTCACGGGCACCTCGATCAGCGGCTTCTGGCTCAAAGCAAAAGACCAGATTCAACTGGATGCCGCCCAGTTTCAGGTGACCAACCTGCTGCGCATTCGACATAATATTTATCCACCCGACCCCGATGATTTTCGCATCAGCAATCAGATCGATATCATCAACACCTTCACCAATGTGGTGAGCCTATTTACGGTGCTGGTGGGGGCGATCGCCGGGATTTCTCTTGTTGTCGGTGGTATTGGTATCGCCAACATTATGCTGGTCTCTGTGGTCGAACGTACCCGCGAAATCGGCATCCGCAAAGCCGTCGGAGCCACCAATCGCGCTATCCTCAGCCAATTTTTGACGGAAGCGGTGGTGGTGTCTCTGGTGGGAGGTGCGATCGGGGTGGCGATCGGGGTTTCCCTGGCACTGGCGGCTTCCCTGGTGTTTAAGTTTCCGTTTGTGCTGTCGATGTGGGCGATCGGTGCTGGGTTACTGCTGGCGCTGACTGTTGGGTTGATCGCGGGGGTGATTCCGGCAAGGAATGCGGCAAGGTTAGACCCGATCGCGGCTTTAAGAAGTGATTGAGAGTTGGTTCACCGCAGAGGCGCAGAGGGCGCAGAGAGGAAGACCTTTGCGTCCTTTGCTTTTCTGCGGTGAAGTTTTACGGTGTATAACCGATATAGCAGCATTACAGCCTCAGGTCTGGGGGTGTGGAGAAGTCGTGAGCAATACTAAAGAGATTGTCCAGTTCAGGCTAGGGCGTGTCATCAATTAGGTAAGCTGGAATAAGCAGTATTTCAGCCTACCTAATTCCAATGACAACTCGACGCTATGCCCTGCGCGATGACCAATGGGAACGGATCAAGGAGCTGTTACCTGGACGACAGGGGTCAGTAGGAGTGACAGCAAAGGACAATCGCCTGTTCGTCGAAGCGGTGCTGTACCGCTACCGAGCAGGCATTCCCTGGCGCGACTTGCCAGAGCGCTTTGGTCATTATCGTAAAATCCACACTCGCTTTCGGCGCTGGGCAAAAACAGGTGTGTGGGAACGGGTGTTTCAGGCACTCGCTGAAGATGCGGACAACGAATACGCGATGATTGATTCCACGATCGTGCGTGCCCACCAGCATAGTGCTGGTGCAAAGGGGGGGATGCCAACGCCCAAGCCATTGGTCGCAGCAAAGGCGGATTGAGTACCAAGATTCATGCCACTGTCGATGCGCTGGGCAATCCAACGGGCTTTCACCTGACGCCGGGGCAAGCGTGTGACCTCGACGGAGCCGATGTCCTGTTGGAGGGCATCCAAGCCGATACGGTGTTGGCCGACAAAGGATATGATGCCGACGAACGGGTCTCCCCAACTTAAAGCTTTTGGCAACCCAGGCACAGGTGTGTTGGCCGACAAAGGATATGATGCCGACGAACGGGTGATTGAGCGACTGGAACAACAGGGCAAGACGGCTGTGATTCCCCCTAAGCGCAATCGCAAGACACCCCGTGAGTACGACAAGGAGTTATACAAAGCACGGCATCTGATTGAGAATTTCTTTGCCAAGCTCAAGCAGTATCGAGCGATCGCAACCCGCTACGACAAGTTAGCAGAGACGTTTCTCAGTGCAATTTACATGGCTGCTGTCGTCGTCTGGCTTAATTGAGACACGCCCTAGACCTCAGCGGGCTGCTTGACTTTACCGCGCCACAGGTGAACAGCATCAGGGTTGACAACTAAGAGGATTTGTTGCCACTCTTCAAGCAAATAGTCGTCTGCGACAGATTCATGCTGTTCATCTTTCAGGATTGCCAGTACATGAACCCCTGAAGGATAGGCAATATGGCGAATTTCTGGGGTATAGCCAAGCGATTCGATCGCTGTAAGCACATCATCAGCAGAGCCTGCAACAGTGAGATCAACCGCTAGAATAATTTGCCCTGGCTTCACCCCAGGCTTGACACAACTTAAAACAGCCATTACTCCTTCTCCTTGTAGTTACAACGGTATATTTGGGGACGATCTTCAATCTTGCGAGGTTGCGTGACCGACTCCAACTCGACCCCGTACTGATCAGCGCGTTTCTGGCACTGCTTCTTTGCCGCTTCGGGATTGCCAGCAATAATGGGTTCATCCCACCGTTCAGGCTCCTGCTCTGGGTCTCGAACCATAATAGAGGTTGATCCTTTGTTGGTCTAGACAACATTGGAGAAGTGGTCTTGAGTAGTGCCGCAATCACTACTCAAGACACATCCTTATGGTACAATTATACTTTATAAGACTTAAGTTTTGTGCAGAATTAAACATTGTCGGGTTAGTAACTCTAACGGTTCCGGTAACGCCTACTACTCTTTTGGTTTTCACATTGTGTGCGAGGTTCCAAAGGTTGTTCGGTAAAAATTCACCACAGAGAACGCAGAGTTCTTCCTCTATGCGCTCTCTGCGCCTCTGCGGTGAACTTCAATTAGATTAAAGCGTATTCGGATCAATTCCCCTTTCTCTCAACCGAACCATCAATTCCGCAAGCTGTTGTTCAGCCTGCTCCGCCCGCTGGCGTTCCTGCTCTGCCTCCTGCTCCGCCTGTTCCTCCGGCAGCAGCACCAGATTGCCATCTGCGTCAAAAAATCGAAGCCAGATAGTGCGATCGTCTTCAACCGCACCTTCCCACAACCCCAGCCATAGACCTAACGCATCAGACCAAAGCCTCCCCTGCGCATTAGGCGTCAGTTGTTGATAGCGCAACTGATTGTTGAGGCTCCAACCCTGAAACGAAGTTGGGTCAAATGGATCGTAAACGAAATAATCTCTGGCCTTGTAAACCTGCTCATACAGGTCTTTCTTTGGCCCCAAATCGGCCTCAGCGGTGCTATCCGAAAGGAACTCCACGATCACATCGGGATAGCGGCCTCCTTCCTCCCAGACCACCCACCCCTTCCGAGTGGGATCGCTGTCAACATCCAGCACCACCAGAAAATCCGGGCCACGAAAGTCGCGGTTCTTCACCTGGCGAGTGCTGTGGTAGACGAACATATTGCCGCCGATAAAGCAACTCCGCTGCGGCAGCAGAAACTGCTTGGCCGAGCGAATCAGAGTGTTCATTGCAAGGCGGTGTCGAGCCGATTCCAAAGGTTCACCATCATCAAAGATCAGATCGGTGGGCGGAGGGGCGGGAACCCAGTCGGGCCAGTCCTCCAGCGGTTGGAGAATTGGGGTAGCATCAGTGGACATAGGCCGTGTCCTCTGGGATGACAGCATAGTTCTAGCATACCGTTGATCAAAGAGTTGAAGGCACTTCAGTTTACAGCGCTTCGCGCTGATATAGAACCAAAGCTTGGTACCACGCGCGCTTGCCAATCGCTGTAGTTTGTGTGTCTGATTGGTAACCCCACCCCACCCTTCCCCTTGCCAAGCCACGGTATCTACAGAATTGGTCGAAGCACAATCATGTCCAATGAAATGTCCCCCTGGCTCGACTTGTGGTATGCGATCGCTTACAAAGGGGCGCTTACAAAGGGGAGAGATGGGCTGTTCCTCAATAACCTTCACACCAGGCCAGTAGTGGCATATTGGCGATCGCCTGACAAATTTCCTGCCAGTCAGCACCCGATCGAAAAGTGCAATCAGTGCCTATCCGAAAACCAAAAACCCAAATTCCGGGAGGTGCGACGCTACAGCGTCGCACCTCCCGGAATTTGGGTTTTCGGATAGGCTCTAAAAACTTATTTCATACTTTCCAAAGTTTCTACAAGTACCTTGTCGCCCAGGTCAATCTTTATCAGTCCAAACCGAGGAAACTCTAAATCAAGAATGATATATGTGATTGACGATATCGTCACGCAGAAGATGATCATGTAGAGTAACGGTCTTCTTGGATTAACAGACATGCTCTGACCAACCAAAAAAGCTGAAGCCAGGGCGAGCGCAAATAATAAAATGTAAACGATCATTGGTGGACGAGTGCGGGTTGCTTGCAACCGTTCATTCGCAACATCAATCATCTCATTGGTAGAGCTTAGAACCAGGGTAATGATTCCAGGATTTTTATCTCGCAGAACAGCGGTGTTTGCAATTTCCCAGATTTGACCTTGTAACTCTAGACCTCGGCGGAAGTAAGAATTAGATAGCTGCCGATTTTCATAATTCTCAAATAGATTGATGCGGGATTGAACATACTCCCTGTAAAGTGGACGCAACTTACTTTGATCATTTTCCGATAGTAAGTCAAGTCTGTAATAGGCAGTTCCAACGGCGTTTGCCTCTTTTAAGACCAGGCCAACTCGATTCTCATAGCGGGCTAAAGTTCCCGTAAAAGTAAAAGCTAAAATTAAACCTAGAATACCAAAAATAGAACTCTCAACTGCACCAGAGCCTTCGGCTTTACCTGCTGGATACTTTTCTTGTCTGCGCTTACCCATTCGATAGCCAGTTTCAATGCTTCCAGCCATACCTAAACAGAGTAAACTTGTCGATAAGAGTGCTACGGCTCTGATTGACTGACAAAACTCCTGAAACCCCAATTCCTGCGTAGGTTGGGTTAGCGACAGCGTAACCCAACATAACCGCTGCTGGTGTTGGGTTTCACGCTGTTCAACCCAACCTACGGTAAAATCTGTCAGTCAATCAGGCTACGGCTACAAATTCCATAATTCCTCAAAATAAATGCTGTTGATTATAGCGCTTCGCGCTTGGATAAGGTACAGACTTTTGTGAGAGAGCCGTGCTCCGCGCGGCTCTCTCACAAAAGTCTGTACTTCATGCACTTGCAAAGTGCTGTACACCAAACGACTTGAAAACCAGCAGTGAGATCGCCGCCATGCCAACCATGATCTGGATGGAACACATCACCAAAACCTACCGCCTCGGTGAGGTACAGGTTCCCGTGCTAAAAGGCATCGATCTCAACATTGAAGAGGGCGAGTATGTGTCAATCATGGGTGTATCGGGGTCAGGTAAATCTACCCTGATGAACATCATTGGCTGTCTCGATCGCCCCTCTGGTGGCGACTACATCCTCGAAGGCCGCAACCTCACCGTTCTGGACAACGATGAGCTGGCCTATATCCGCAATCAGAAAATTGGCTTTGTGTTCCAGCAGTTCAACCTGCTGCCCCGCGCCACTGCACTGGAAAACGTGATGCTGCCCATGATTTATGCGGGCATTTCCAAATCACAGCGCCGCCGTCGGGCAGAGGAAGCCTTAACCAGAGTGGGATTGGCAGAACGCATGAGCAACCGTCCCAGCCAGCTTTCGGGGGGACAGCAGCAGCGGGTGGCGATCGCCCGCGCCCTGGTCAACCGTCCCGCCCTCGTGCTGGCCGACGAACCCACGGGAGCACTCGACACCCAGACCTCCCAGGAAGTGATGGCCCTGTTGACGGAGCTGAACCAGCAGGGGATCACCATCGTTATCGTCACCCATGAACCCGACATTGCCGCCCAGACCCAGCGCACAATTCATGTCAAAGATGGATTAATCATTTAACACCAACCAAACCCCAAGATAAGAAGTGGGGGGGGGGGGGGGGGCCCCCCCCCCACAATATTGTGGGTTTTATTGTATTAGTTTTTGTGACCGGGGTTGCAATAAGGGA
>CAZVXA010000024.1:39548-46133 GCA_964630955.1 uncultured bacterium
AATTTCCCCCACCCACCCCGCCCAAATTTATTGAAAACTTTTTTTAAAAATTTAAACACAACCAAACCCCAATGAACTTCGCTGGGGTGTGGCTCTCCCCCCCGCCACTTCTTATCTTGGGGTTTTACTGGAATGCTTTAGTTGCCGAGTGATAGCATTCTGCTATGACTCCAGATGAAGCGCTGACAATTCTCGATAAGCTCCTGGCAAACCATCCCACACAGCAGGGATTGACCAACCTCCAGGAGTTAATTTTTCGGCAATGCTGGGAAGGGCGCACCTACGCCGAAATTGCCGAAGACACCAGCTATGACACAGGCTATGTCAAAGATGTGGGGTCAAAGCTGTGGCAGTTTTTGTCGCAGGCGATCGGGGAGAAAGTGACGAAAAACAACCTCCAGTCGGTGATGCGGCGACAGCAGAGCCGTGTTGCCGAGGAGAGCGATCGCCCCTCAGAGAATCCACCAGGCGATCGCACGTTAGGGGCATCACCGACCGATCGCTCTTCAGATAGCGATCCCCCAATAATTCTCGTCACGCCTCCCTCCGTCGATCTGATCTCACCAGAAGAAGAAACCGTTGCTGAAACAGGCGACTCATTCGTCACGATTCCTCCGACGACGGAGTTTGAACCCAGTTCAATATCCTTCTCCAGTAACAGCTTCAGCAGCCCCCCTTTGCCACGCATTGACTGGGGCGAGGCGATCGATGTCACCACCTTCTTTGGAAGGACGCAGGAACTCGATACCCTGAGCCGCTGGATTGTACAGGAGCAGTGTCGGCTGATTCTGCTGCTGGGCATGGGCGGAATTGGTAAAACGTCGCTGTCGGTCAAGCTGGCGGAACTACTGGCGGAGGAAGACGAGGGGGTAACGGAAGGGAGTGATGATGGGATGACGAAAAGCACCCATCCACCCATCCACCCATCCACCCATCCACCCACCCACCCCTTCGAGTTCATTATCTGGCGATCGCTGCGCAACGCTCCTCCGCCTGAAACGCTGTTTGCCGACCTGATTCGTTTTCTTTCGCAGGAGCGAGAAACCGAGTCCCAGCTACCGCCCACCATCGAAGGCCGAATTCAGCGTCTGATCCACTACCTGCAAACCACCCGTAGCCTGGTGGTGCTGGACAACCTGGAAACCATTCTCCAGGAGGGAAAACACGCCGGATCACCCCGTCCCGGCTATGAGGGGTACGGCCTTTTGTGGCGACGCATTGGGGAAACACGGATGACGAGCTGCGTAGTGCTGACCAGCCGTGAGAAACCGAAGGAACTGGTGCCGCTGGAGGGGGAGAGTTTACCTATAAGAACCCTGCCCCTACCTGGCTTGGTGGGCACGCCGGGGCAGGCGGTTTTGCAAGCGAAGGGGAACTTGACGGGAAGTGAGGCAGACCGGAATGCACTCATCGATCGCTATGCTGGAAATCCCCTGGCGCTGAAGATGGTAGCCAATACGATTCAGGAACTGTTTGACGGGGACATTCATGAATTTCTGGAACAGGGAACGGCAGTTTTTGATGATGTACGGGCGCTGTTAGATCAGCAGTTGGGACGACTGACGGCCCTGGAGCGGAGCGTCATGCTGTGGCTGGCGATCGCCCGTGAACCCATCAGCCTCAGTGACCTCCAGGAAGACGTGATTCCTTCTGTGCCAAAGTCGGAGCTACTGGAAGCGCTGAGTTCCTTGGGGAGGCGATCGCTGATTGAAAAAAGAGCGATTACCTACACGCAGCAGCCTGTAGTCATGGAATATCTGACGCAACAGTTGATTGACGGTTTCGCTGATGAGATTGCCAACAATGAAATGAACTGGCTCATGAAATTCTCACTGATCAAGGCACAGGCAAAAGATCATGTGCGGGAGAGCCAGACGAGAATCATGTTGGGAGCGGTGGGCGATCGCCTCCAGATGGTATTCAAATCCAAACAGGATATCGCTCACCATCTCACTGAACTCATCCAAACCCTGCAAAATCAGTTCTCCAGCGCCCCTGGCTACGGCGGCGGCAACCTGATCAACCTGCTACGCCACCTTGGCATTTCACTGGAGGGTCAGGACTTTTCCAACCTGGCCATCTGGCAGGCGTACCTCCAGGACACCCCCCTGCACAACGTCGATTTCTCCAGCGCCAATCTTGCCAAAACCGTATTTGCCCAAACCCTGGGCAGCATTCTTTCCGTCTGCTTCAGCCCCAACGGCAAACTTCTCGCCGCCAGCGATGCCCAGGGGCAGGTGCGCTGGTGGAATGTGGCCGACGGTCGGCAGTTGTTCAGTGGGGCTGAAAATCCCTCCTGGGTGTGGACGATCGCCTTCAGTCCCGATGGTCATACGCTGGCAAGCTGCGGCGAAGACCGCACCATTCGCCTGTGGAATACCGCCACTGGGGAATGCACCTTTGCCCTACAGGAACACCAGCACTGGGTGTGGTGCGTTGCTTTTTCAACCCCCTCTGACCCCGAAAACAGCCTGTTGGCCAGTGCCAGCGAAGACCAGACGGTCAAACTCTGGGATCTGCAAACGGGAGTCTGTCTGCACACGCTGGAGGGCCACAGTGGCGGCGTTTGCACCGTTGCCTTTGCCCCCAAAGCAGAGCGGCTGGCCAGCGGCGGCGTGGATCAGGTGATTCGCCTGTGGAGCGTTGATTCTGCCGCCTGTATTCGAGAACTGGAGGGCCATACAAATCGGGTGATGGCGATCGCCTTCCATCCCAGAGGCAAACTACTGGCCAGCGGCGGTGACGACCAGACCGTGCGCCTGTGGGACAGTGAGAGCGGGGAGTGTATCCAGGTACTGGAGCAGGGGAGCCGCGTCTGGTCGGTTGCGTTTGATCCGGCGGGTGGAGTGCTGGCGATCGCCTGCGATGACCAGACGATTCGGCTGTGGGATGTGGCGATGATGAAGCTCCTGCGGGTGCTGCGGGGACACGGAAACCGTGTCTGGTCGGTGGCGTTCAGTCCCGACGGACAGACGTTGACCAGCGGCAGTGATGACCAGACGATTCGCTTTTGGGAGGTGCAGACCGGGCAGTGCCTCCGCACGTTTCAGGGCCACCACAACTGGATCTGGTCAGCGGTGGCCAGTCCTGATGGCGTGCTGCTGGCGACCGGGAGCGAAGACCGCACCGTCAGACTCTGGAACCGGGAAACGGGGGCCGAACAGAAGGTATTGCGGGGGCACAATGGGCGCGTCTGGTCGGTCACCTTCAGTCCCGATGGTACACTCCTGGCCAGTAGCAGCGACGACCACACCGT
This sequence comes from uncultured bacterium, assembly GCA_964630955.1. Classification (GTDB taxonomy): domain Bacteria; phylum Cyanobacteriota; class Cyanobacteriia; order Elainellales; family Elainellaceae; genus CAZVXA01. Next base: position 42,805 of record CAZVXA010000024.1, read on the forward strand.
TCGCCTGTGGGAACCTGTGACTGGACGCTGTACCCGGATTTTGCGCGGTCACCAGAAACAGGTGCGACAGACCGTCTTCCATCCCGCAGGGAATCTGTTGGCCAGCGCCAGCGGCGACCAGACGGTGAAATTGTGGGATCTAAGTACCGGACAGTGTGTCAGGACGCTCCAGGAGCATGACAGTTGGGTGTATACCGTTGCCTTCAGTGCAAACGGTCAATGGTTGGCCAGCGGCAGCCAGGATGGAATGATTGGCCTGTGGGAGGTAAGTTCGGGGCGTTGCGATCGCATGTTGGGGGGCGATCGCCCCTCTGGAGAACCACGCAACAAACGACCGATCTTCTCGTTGGCGTTTCATCCACTGACGCACCACTGGCTGGCCAGCGGTGACGACCAGTCTCTCCTTCTCTGGGACACTCACACAGGAGAAATTCTGCGGCGCTACGAAGACCATAGCGGCCAGATCCTCTGCGTCCGCTTCAGTCCTGACGGAAACATTCTTGCCAGCGCCAGCAGCGACCAGTCGATTAAACTCTGGGACACCGATTCTGGAGACTGTATTGCCACCCTACCAGGCCACGCGAACTGGGTGCAATCCATCGCCTTCAGTACAGAGGGAGATGTCTTGATTTCTGGAAGCGAAGATGAAACGGTGAAGCTATGGGATATTCAAAAAAGAAGCTGTATCAGAACGCTTCAAATTAAACGCCTGTACGAAGGAATGAACATTATCGATGCGGTTGGGCTGACAGATGCGCAGAAGAACAGTCTAAAGATGCTTGGCGCAATTGATGAAAACCCCTAAAAGAGGTGGCGCGGCACAAAGCGCCGCACCACCTCTTTTAGGGATTTCAAGCAGACCAGTTACGAAACCCTCCCCGATCGGATGGGAATCTGGATCACAAATTCTGTCTCCTGCCCCGGTATCGAGAAGACCTGTAGCTTCCCACGATGGCTTTCGGTGATGATCTGATAGCTGATGGAGAGGCCCATCCCGGTTCCTTTGCCAATTGATTTTGTCGTGAAGAATGGATCAAAGATGCGGTTGATAATCTGTTCGGGAATACCGCATCCATTGTCGGCGATCGCAATCTCCACAGATCCCCCATCAATGACCGAAGTGCGAATCGTAATTTCTCTAGCAGAATCCCTGGGTTGATGAGATTCCAGCGCATCGATCGCATTCGTCAGGATATTCATAAAAACCTGATTAAGCTGTCCAGAGTAGCATTCAACCAGTGGTAAATCACCATATACCCGATTGACAACAATTCCTGGATGATCTGATTTCGGTTTGAGTCGATGCTGCAAAATCATCAGCGTACTTTCAATTCCCTCATGGATGTCAATGCTTTTAATTGCAGCTTCATCCAGACGGGAGAAATTTCTAAGAGACAGCACAATCTGCCGAATCCGCTCCGTTCCCACCTGCATGGAGGTGAGCGTCTTGGGCAAATCCTCCAGCAGAAAGTCCAGCCCAATCTCTTCAGCTTTTTCTTCAAGGGCTGGTGCAGGGTTCAGAACCTGGGTCTGAAGCAGACTGGTAAATTCAAGGAGATCCTGAATATAGTTCTGTACGCAGACCAGATTGCCATGAATAAAGTTAACCGGGTTATTGATCTCATGGGCAATCCCCGCCACCAGTTGCCCCAGGCTCGACATTTTCTCGGCCTGCACAAGCTGGGTTTGCACCTTCTGCAGGTCGTGCAGCGCCTGTTGAAGCTGCTGCGCCTGTTCTCTGGAGTGGGTCTCCGATTGTCGCAGGGCAAACTCGGTCTGTTTCAGACTGGTAATGTTGTGGAAAACCGCAATTCCTCCCTGAATACCGCCTTCCTCATTGCAGAGCGCCCGCGCCATCACACTAAACCAGTGTCCCTCTGCTGATTCGGGGAGCCGCACAAAGATTTCGATCGCATCCACATTTTCCCCCTGCATCGATCGCAGCAGCGGAAAGTCTTCGAGTGGATAAGGGGTCATCTGGTCCGAGGCATACACGTCCCAGGTGCTGGCCCAACTCTGAAGCGATAGACAGTCGGTACGAATGCCCAAAAGGCTCTCAGCAAAGGAGTTGTGAAAGAGAACCTGGCCCTGCTGATCGACCACAATCACCGGGTCACCCATGCTATTCAACATCGATCGCAGCGTCGCCAGGGTCGATTCTGCATGGGTGAGCCGCTGGGTGTGGAGGTGAAGGTCCGCCAGGGTCTGCTCCAGTTTGTTGGATTTATCGATGGTTTCCTGCTCATAGACCTCAAGCAGTTGTTCCAGAGCCTCCACCTGTGCCCTGAGTTGCTCTACCTCGCTGGCCTGGAGACTGTCCTTCTGTTGTGCAAGATGTTGTTGTTGTTGTTGTTGTACAAGTGGGCTCATTCAACAGTTACAGGCGTAAAGATTGTGTTCTGGTCAAACGGGAGAACCGCCATCCTGGCATTCAGGGACAGTGGCTTGAACAATTCCGCAGTTTCGCGCTGAATCGGCAGTTTGGAAAACAGAATAATGGCCACCAGATTACCCGATGGCAACATACCGCCAAATCCCAGAACAGACTGGATCTGGAACGGACGGACAAACGCATCCTGCGCTGGAATATAAGGGCTTCCCTGGGCCTGGGGGATATGAAAAACGTTGTAGGTGCGCTCCTGTAAGTTCATCAGCAATTCTGGGTCGGGGGCGATAATGTTGCTGATGGTCAGCCCTAATTGGTAGATCAACTGTGAAATCATGGGAGCCTGGGTCACCATCTCCTCACTCGGCAGCGGGATTGCCTGGTGCCCGGTCGAGGCAGTGCGAGAATTCCACTCGGGGCGATCGCCCGCTGTCGCCAGCAGGGTCAGACATTTCATCTCCGGTGGAACAACGTCTGCCCCCAGGGTTTGTCTGGCAATTTGCTGGAGGTCACAGGGGAGATCACCGCAGGCATGCGTCTTAAACAGCCGCACCAGCGTGAACGCACTCTGTCCCGTTTCCTCATCCAGAAATTGGTTGTAGAAGTAGCTGACCATACGGTTCGCTACTTCCTCCATGCTGGTTGCACCAACGCCAAGTTTTCGTAGAGCAGCCCCACACTCGGTCATCTCCCTGAGCGTAAACTTCGTCAAACGATACATGGCGAATTTCTTCCGTGTAAATAGTGCCAGTGCGAACTCGACGAGCCAATCAACCGTATGAGTCCAACCCATCTCCGGCTGAACACTTACAGAGTTCCCCTGAGAAAGACCTTCCTAACATTCCGTAGAAACAGGCAGGTGACATTACGTGGGCTGCATCTCTAAGAGCCTATCCGAAAACCCAAATTCTGGAGGGTGCGACGCTACAGCGTCGCGCCCACC
>CAZVXA010000025.1:0-15057 GCA_964630955.1 uncultured bacterium
AGTCAAAAGTCCAGTACTTAGAGCCTATCCGAAATCCGAAAACCCAAATTCTGGCAGGCGCGACGCTACAGCGTCGCGCCTGCCAGAATTTGGGTTTTCGGATAGATACTAAGGGGTGCGTCCTGGAGTGGCCAGATTGCGGAAACGGGTGAACTGCGGCTCAAACAACAGTTTGACGGTTCCCACCGGGCCGTTTCGGTGTTTGGTGATGATGATTTCAGAGATGCCGCGATCGGGGGTATCGGGGTTATAGTATTCGTCGCGGTACAGCATGATCACCAAATCCGCGTCCTGTTCAATCGAGCCACTTTCCCTTAAATCCGACATCATGGGACGTTTATTCGTCCGCGATTCTACACCCCGACTGAGCTGTGATAGGGCGATCACGGGTACATTCAACTCGCGAGCAAAACCCTTCAGCGCACGGGTTACCTTCGACAGCTCCTGCACCCGGTTCTCGCTGCCGCTGCCCTCCATCAACTGGAGATAATCAATCAGCACCAGGCCCATTGCGCCGCCGTTTTCCGCCTGGAGACGGCGCACCTTCGATCGCATATCTGTGACGGAAATATCCGGCGTATCGTCGATAAAGATGGGCATCTGAGACAGCGCACTAATGGCATAGCCCAGCGGCTCCCACTCGTTCTGGCTGATGCGGCCTGAGCGCAAACGACCACTTTCAATCTGGGCCTCGCTGGAGAGCAAACGATAAACGAGCTGCTCCTTCGACATTTCCAGACTGAAGATGGCGACAGGCTGTTTGTGGAAAGCGGCAATATTGCGGGCGATGTTGAGACAAAAACTGGTGTTATGAACGCAAATATCATTGGCAACAAAGTTGTGAGTCTCCGGAATCGTCAGATCGTAAACCTGCTTCTCGCCCATTGGTTCGATTGCAACAATCTCGTCCCAGTAAATCTCGCTGGTGGCTAAATTCACCAGTTCAGAATGGTCCAGGGCCGTTGCCAGAGTCAGAAGGCGTTGCCGTGTGGGTGCTCGTTTTCCAACATGAATATTGGTTGTCCCTGTAATACCTGCTCGAACCGCAAGCGATCGCCAGCTCTCATTGCCCTTAGCAACGGTAATCTGAGACCACACCTCAAGCGGAATCAAATCTCGATTGGAATGAAACTGCCGATCCTCTAAAGCAGATTCCACTCTTTGAACCGCAGCCTCTTTGCCGAAAATTCCGATTTCAGCGATGAACGTGCAAATTGATGCAGCATCTGTGATATCCAACTGCCAGCAAAATCGGAATTCTCCCTGATAGTTCACACGCCGATGCTTCAATGCAGCAATAATGCCAAAACGCAGGAGTAAATGCTGGACCTGTCGGGCCAGTTTTTCGCTCACGGTGGCATAGCCTAGCTGAGCCTGACCACTTGTCAGAACGGTTGCCCAACCATCGGTTGCAAACAAACGGTTGAGAAAAAGCGCAAGCTGCGATCGCTGCAACGTGAAGATGACAGAAGGAATTGTTTTGGCCCAAGCGTCTTTACCCCAAAGGCCCAGGCTCCTTAGCCATAAGGTTAGGGAATTTTCTGGGCGAATCGCTGCATGACCGCCGGGCAACAGTGCCTGAGGCCGAACCTGAAGAATTTCACACAGATTGCTGAAAACCTGCGCTGAAGGAACGCATACTCCAGACTGCCACTGAGAGACCAGAGACGGAGCAACATTCAGCTTTTGAGCAAGGGTTCTTGCAGTTAAACTAGATTGTTGAAGAATTTGTCTCAAACGGTCACCAAACTCCTGACGGCGAGCCGCAAACGCATCAAAATTGCACGACACTCGAAACGTCGGGGTTCGAGTCCCATTGCAAGTTTCCAGTAGAACTTTCAGATCACCAAATTCTTGAACCGCTTTGGTAAACTCAGCCTGCAATTGAGGATTGCTGTTGGTAAATTCGGGCTGGGTTCCCGTCAGACATCCATCTCCAATGAGATAGGCAAGCAACTTTACTTCACAGGGGCGGAGCACCTCTGTTCCGAAAATGGCGATCTGTCGGGGAATCGCAATCCGATCGCCTACCTTCAGGTACTCCAGGCACTGCCATCCTTGAATCGTCAGGAAGGGGTGGCTCAGGGTCGTTTCAATGGAGCGTCCCAACCGGGTTGTTACTCGGAATACGGGTTTAATGCCGTCATCCACGTACACCGAAGGCTGGGTGAGTGAGAATCGCCAGTCCTGCCCCAGAGTTAGAAGCGTTGCCGTGCGATCGCGGCAAATGTCTCCGATGGTAGCGATTGAACCGTCGCTCAGCACAATCTCGCTGTCATAGGCCAAACATTTGCCCATTGCCGGACGCCCTGCCGCAATAATTAAATCCGATCGCTGAAACCCCTGCGTCATCGCGTCCAGGTCGTAGAACCCGCAGGAGATCCCCGGCAGCACCATGCCCAGCGATCGACTCTCAATATCGGAAAAAGTCGCAGTCAGGATATCAGCAGTGGAGATCAGCGCCTGATTGGGGCGAGACTGGGTAATGTTAAAGACCTTCTGCTCCGCCTGATCCAGAACGGTTTCCAGCGGCGTTCCGGTTTCAAAGCCCAGGTAGCTGATCTCGTTGCCCACCTGGATCATTTTGCGGCGCAGATACTTGTCGGTGACCAGTTGGGCGTACTGGTCGATATTCACAGCGCTGACGGTGCGATCCACCAGTTGAGCAATCCGCCCCTGCCCCCCCACCTTGTCCAGCTTGCCGTGGTCTACCAGATAAGTGGTGATGCTCATCAGATCCGTGGGTCGCCCCTGACTTTGGAGAGTTAGCGCCGCCCGATAAATCTCCTGGTGAGCGCTAATGTAAAACGCCTCCGGTCGGAGCAGCTCTGCCACCCGCCCGATCGCCTCCGGATCGAGCAGAATCCCTCCCAAAATCGCCTCCTCCGCGTCAATGTTCTGCGGCGGCAGCCGATCGCTGTAGGCTTGAAAGTTTAGCTCCTGAACCATAGTGCAGCGTCAACCCGTATAGACTGAGAGGACAAGAATTCCTGGCGATCGCAGGACGATTTTGAGGACTGCTATATATAGTAGACGAACTACCACTAAGACTCTAGATACAGGAGAACCATATAAAAAAATACTCTACGATGATTATCGTAGAGTATTTTTGTACTAAAAAGCTAGATCCTGAAAAACCATTGCGCCCGCTAAGGGGGCGCAATGGTTTTTCAGAACTTTCGGCCTACTCCGCCACCACTTCCACTTCGATGGTCGCGGTCACTTCGGGATGCAGCTTGATCTCGGCTTCATAGGTGCCCAACTTGCGCACATCAGGAGCGGTGATATCGCGCCGATCGATTTCAAACCCAACTGCTGCCTTCAGAGCATCGGCAATGTCGGAGGAGGTAACCGAACCAAAGATCGAATCTTTCTCGCCTGCTTGCTTGGCGATCGAAATCTTGCCAACCTTATCGATCGCTGCCTTCTGAGTCTCAGCTTCCTGTTTCAGTGCAAGCTGACGTTGACGCTCCTCTTCGCGGCGCTTCTCCGCCAGCTTCAGCGTTCCGGGGGTAGCCCTTACGGCTATCTGCTGCGGCAGCAGGTAGTTGCGAGCGTAGCCGGGAGCGACTTCCACAACATCTCCGACCCGACCCAATTTGCTAACATTCTGGTTCAAAACCAGTTGTACTCGTTTCGCCATGAGCTTTCCCAATGCCAATTTTCGTCAGACTTACTATCTTAGCGGGGAGACTGGCCCAATTGCAAGTTTCTCATCCCCGAATTCTGGCTGAATCTGGTAAAATATCCTGTGTCATGCTAGTCTAATACCTGCGCGGGCGTAATTCAGTGGTAGAATGTCAGCTTCCCAAGCTGAACGTCGTGGGTTCGAGTCCCATCGCCCGCTTTTAAAAGAAGCCCTCGAAGCTTAAGAGTTTCGGGGGTTTTCAGGTTTCGGGGCATTCAGGCATATAATACAAATGTCCTGAAAAATTGCTCTCCATTGGGGTGTTTTGGAGGATTTTGGGTGTAAAACGGGTGTAAAACGGGTGTAAAAATTTAGAGATTTGGCGAGGTGACAGGATGTATTCCAACACTCGGACAGGTCGAGCTTCCAAAGGTGAAGTTCAGGTTATCGAATCTCATGGACGCTTGCAGCTCCGATTCAGGTATGCCGGGAAGCGGCACTACCTGTCGATAGGACTGCCAGACACCCCGGTCAATCGCAAAGTTGCCGATCAGAAGGCAAGGCAGATTGAACTGGATATCGTGTCTGGAAACTTTGATGAGACTTTAACCAAGTACAAGCCTCAGTCTGCGATGAGCGTTGAGACTCCAGAAATTACACCCAAAATTACACCCGGCCTCAAGGAACTGTGGGAGCCGTTCATTGAGTACAAGCGCCCCCAATGTTCTGAGAACACCATGAAGTATATGTATGGGGTTTTCACAGGCTACGTTGAGCGGCTACCTACCTACGATCTGAGTCGTGCCAGCGAGATCAGGGATTGGGTCGTCAAGAACCTTCCTCTGGATTCTGGAAAACGCTTCATTACTCGTCTGGCGAACTGCTGTCGGTGGGGTATGCAGACAGGTTTAATTGACGCAAACCCCTTTGACGGTATGGCAGCAGAGATTAAGCTGCCGAAGTCAGAACAGAATGACGGGTTGAACGACATCAATCCCTTTACTCCGGAGGAGCGAGAGAGAATTATTGAGGCGATCGCCGCCAACCAATTCTGTCCCAAATCTTCAGCATTCAAGCACAGCCATTACTCTGCATTCATCCGCTTCCTCTTTACAACAGGTTGTAGACCGTCTGAAGCAGTGGCACTGCAGTGGAAGCACATCTCCAACGATTTTCGGCAAATCAGCTTTGAGCAAGCGCTGATCCGAACGGACTCTGGAAAAAAGATCAGAAAGGGGTTGAAAACCCAGGAGCGCAGGAAGTTCCCCTGCAATGACTCTCTGGTGCAACTGCTGAAAAACATCAAACCAGATGGCTGTAGCCCTGATACCTTAATTTTCGCAGGTCCCAGAGGCAAACACATTGACACCAACAACTTTCGGGGACGGGTCTGGGAGCCTGTGCTGAACGGACTTGGAATTGAATACCGAAAGCTTTACCAGACTCGCCACACTTTCATCACCCTCGCTCTGGAGACAGGCAAGCTGGATGCCAAGGATGTCGCCCGCCTGGTTGGGAATTCGCCAGAAATCATTTATCGCCACTATGCAGGCAATAAGCGTGAGTTGTTTGTCCCTGAGTTTTAGAGTAATCCACCCGCTTGTTGGTTACTGGACTTTTGACTAAATTGCGTTGATTTTCCTGAAACACTGACTCCGTCAGTGTTTCAGGAAAATCAACGCTAAAATAAAATATGCCGCGAAACGCTCTCGAAGAGAGCGTTTCGCGGCATTGTAGAAAAAATAGTCAAAAGTCCAGTTGGTTAGGATTGCAAATCTCCATCAACTATTCCTCCCAACTTTCTTCATCCAGTATGAATTGCCCACTGGGTAGAAGAAATCATCAAGCCAATCTGCCCTTTCCATGCCATCTGTAGAAAGATGCTTGTTATGCTTGTTAAATGACCCGAGTATCAATCTCCTGAAATGTCTTCTGCGGATATTCACCAGAAAGCGATCGCTCTCATCAACCAGTTACCTCCAGACAGGCTGACTGCTGTGGTGCAGCTTCTGGAATTCCTGGCTCAGCCAGTTCAAACTGCCACCAATCCGGAGGAGACGGCTCTGCTGAAGGTAAACCAGTGGCATTTGCCTGGAAATGAGCAGATGCGATTACAGGAGTTGCGTGATCGCTGTGAGTGGGAGCAGTTAACAGAATCCGAACATGAGGAACTGCTTTGCTACGAGGATTTGCTGGAGCAACGGCGGGTAGACCGATTGAAAGCATTGATCGACCTGGCAAAACTGAGAAATATCGATCTGATGACCCTCAACCCTCAATTGCAGTCACAAGTCACTCATGCCTTCTGACTCCCCAGAATTCCAAATCCCTGAAGTGTTTTTAGCCGATGTCCAGATTGCTCAGAGGGCAACGATCCATTATCAGCAAACCAGTGAGCCTCATTACCTGGATGCAGCAACGGTCGCTTGGAACCGAATTCTCCAGCATCCCAGTTTTGCTACAACAGATTTAGCCTTTCGACTTGTTGCCCTGAATGACGCGGGTGGTGCTCATTTCCGGCGCTATTGGGTAACAGGCAACATGGAAGACCTGAATCAGGCGGTGCAGTATCTCCAACGGGGACTGGAGCAGACTCCACTTGACTGGAGCGATCGCCCCAGTCGATGCAGCAATTTGGGTGCTGTGCTGAGTACCCGATATAGACAGACCAGGAATCTAGCAGACTTAGAACAATCCATCCAACTGTGTGAAACTGCCGTGCAGCAGACCTCGCCGGACTCCCAGGACTTGCCAGCACGACTGACGAACCTGGGCAATGGGTTGAGTGCCCGCTACCAACTGACTGGCAATCTGGTAGACCTGAACCGGAGTTTGTCCGTCTATGAGGAAGCAGTCAACAAAACACTCCCTGATGCTCCAGACCTGCCCTCACGCTTAAACAATTGGGGTACGGTTCTGGAAGATCATTATTTTCGCACCGGGCAACTGGCCGACCTGGAGCGATCGCTCCAGGCTTATGCCGAGGCAGTTCAGAAGACTCCGCCTCACTCCCCAGATCTACCCATTTATTTGAATAATTTGGGCAATGGGCTGAGAACCTACTATCTGCAAACAGGACAGTTAGAAATTCTGGACCATGCGATCGCCTGTTGTGATCAAGCTGTCACCGCTACTGCCCCCGATTCACCCGATCAACCCGGTTATCTGACGAACCTGGGTAACGCACTCAGAAACCGATATGGTCATACAGGGAACCTGGAAGACCTCGATCGAGCGATTCAGGCTTACCAGTCCTCTGTGGAAAAGACTCCAGCCGATTCAACCTATCGACCCATGTTTCTCCACAACTGGGCAGTTGGGATGAGGGATCGATACTTCCGGACAGCGAAACAGGAGGATCTGGATCAGGCGATTCAGGGGTTTGAAACTGCTGTTCATCAATCATCACCAGGTTCACCCGAACTCCCCGGTTATCTGAGTACCCTGGGAACTGCCCTGGATGATCGCTATAGCCGCACGGGTAGTCTGGAAGATCTGGAACGGACAATCGCCATTCATCGACAGGCAGTAGACCTTACTCTATCGGGTTCCCCCCATCTTCCGATTCACCTGAATAACCTGGGCAATGCGCTGCGGAATCACCACACCCGGACGCGCAATTTGCCCGATCTGGAACAGGCGATCGCCGCTTATCAACAAGCCGTTGATCGGACACCGTCTGACTCAGCGTATCTTGCCAGTCGTTTGAGCAATTTGGCAAACAGCCTCAGAGACCGCTATACCCACACTGAAAATTTGCTGGATTTGGAGACAGCCATTCAAAACTATCAGCAGGCAATCGCCAGGACACCATCCGGCTCGTCAGAGGTTGCGCCCATCCAGAACAATCTGGGAAATGCCCTGAGGGATCAATTTCATCACGCGGGACAACTGACCGACCTGAATCAGGCGATCGATGCCTATGAACAGGGCGTTCAGCAAACTCCATTGCAGTCCCCGGAGTTGCCCAGCCGTCAAAATAACCTGGCCAGTGCGCTGAAAGATCGCTTTACCCAGACTGGAGAGGATTCAGACCGGGTGCAGGCAAGAGATCTATTTGAACAGGCGGCGATTCAAGGGTTGCAGGTGGCACCAGAAGCAACCGTGCTGGCATCTCGCAGTTGGGGCAGTTGGGCAACAGAGCGGCAGGCATGGAGCGAGGCAGTCACGGCATATGGCTATAGTATGCAGGCGATCGAGCAACTGTTTCGCACCCAGCTTCTCCGCGCCAGCAAAGAAACCTGGTTGCGAGAGGTGCAGGGAATTTCTGCCCAGGCTGCCTTCACCCTGGCAAAAGTGGGGGACTTCACTGGAGCCGTAGAAGCGTTGGAGCAGGGATTAGCTCGTTTATTGTCGGAAGCGCTTGAGCGCGATCGCGCTGACTTACAGCAACTCAAAGAGTTGGGGCAGGGGGAATTGTGCGATCGCTATCAGGCGGTTACTGAGCAGTGGCAGGGGTTGATCCGAGGGCAGGGGACATCGACTCAGCAAGCTGATCCGAATTGGGCTGAATCTTTACAAGCGGTTCGAGTGGAATTGGAGGAGGCGATCGCCGCAATTCGCCAGGTATCCGGATACGAAGATTTTCTCAAACCACCAAGGTTCAACACCATCAAATCTGCTGCCCAGGAGGTTCCACTAGTTTACGTCGTGGTGACTGAAATGGGCGGACTTGCACTGATTCTCAATCCCAATCAGGCTCCGGTGACTCCCCTCTGGTTGCCCGATTTGACGGAAGTGGCGTTGCGATCGCAATTGGTGGGTGCTGATGCGGAGTCAGCCGTCCGCAGCTATCTCGGTGCTTACAGCAATTGGCGGCGAAATCAGCAGGATGAGCAGTCTTGTGAAATCTGGTTTAACGCACTGGATAATACGACTCGCTGGCTCTGGCAGGTGCTCATGGGTTCTCTGATTGAGACACTGGGAACGGTTGAAACTGCCGTATTGATTCCGGTTGGGGTGTTGGGGTTGCTTCCGCTCCATGCTGCCTGGACTGAAGATGCAACGCTGCCGACTAGACGGTGCTATGCGATCGATCGGGTAACACTCACCTATGCGCCGAATGCACGGGCTTTGAAGTCGGCACGAGCGATCGCCCGTCAGGTTGGTTCAGAGAGCGTGTTGGCGATCGCTGATCCTCAACCTGTGAGTGCAGCTCCGTTGAATAATGCTGAGTATGAAGCTGCGATCGCTACTTCAATGTTCTCTCAGCATCATGTCCTCAGCCATGCAGAGGCGACAAGATCAGCGGTGCTGGCTGAATTGCCGAAATATTCAATTCTTCATTGTTCTTGTCACGGATATGCAAATTTGATGGAACCTCTAACCAGTGGACTGGCAATGTCCAATGATGAAGTCCTCAACCTGCGTGACTTATTGGAACTGCGTTTGACAGGTGCTCGGTTAGCAATTCTTTCTGCTTGTGAAACAGGCATTCCAGGGACAACCCTTCCCGATGAGGTGATTAGTTTACCCATAGGGTTACTGCAATCGGGATTTGCTGGAGTGGCGGCTTCGCTCTGGTCTATGGAGGATCTCAGTACCATGATGTTGCTGGTAAGGTTCTATGATTATTGGCGAAACGAGAGCTTGGAATCGGTTACAGCACTCCGTCAGACGCAACAATGGGTGCGAGATACCACAAATGCACAAAAGTACGATTACCTTAAAGAAGTTTTTCAAAAACTCGTTAAGACTCAGCAGATTTCAGCCCAAGAGGTCGATAGATTACTGCGAGAATTTATACTTCGTTACACTTTTCCTGATGGGCCTCAAGGTAAAAGTTTTGCCCACCCCTTTTACTGGGCAGCATTGAGCTATACCGGAGTGTAAGGGGGTTATAACTATAGGCGTTGGGTTGGTTTTCAGAATCTGGTCTATGGTTAGCTGTAGCTCTGAGAGTTCGGAGGTTATCGCTCATGGTTTTGAAAGCAATCAATTGGCAATCTCTTCGTGGTTTGGTATTAGTGTAGCCAGCTTCAGCATGAGATTTTTATTCTCTGGAGGCAAACCTTTTCCTTGTGAACTTACCTGATGGCCGTCGATCGCCCCACTCCGCTCGATGAAACTGGAGTAAAAGGTGAACTAGCATCCTGATAGGAGTTAAACCCTTGGCTCTAAGCATTTCCGAAACTTTAAATAACCTGAGTATTGCTCATAGTATCTCCCAACGGATACGACTTTGCTATCAAGCGATTTCACTGATAGATTACCAAGAAGGCCCTTTCCTTTGGGCTACCTTACAAACAGAACTTGGCAACAATTTGCAGCAAAATCCTGACGGAGATAAAGCTGAAAATTTGGAAATGGCAATTGCTGCTTATAGAAAAGCGCTTAGGATAAGAACTCGTGAGTTTACACCCATGCAATGGGCTCAAACCATGAATAATCTGGCAGTTGCTTATTCTGAACGAGTTAAAGGGAACAGGGCGGAAAATATTGACGAAGCTATCATAGCCTCTGAGCAAACTCTTACCGTAAGAACTCGTGAAAGTATGCCTATTGAATGGGCTCAAACCTTAAACAATCTAGCAACTTACTATCGAGATCGACCTAAGGGCGATCGTGCAATCAATATTGAGCAATCAATTACAGCTTGCCAACAAGCCCTAACAATAATGACTCGAAGCGCTATGCCTGTTGATTGGGCAGCCACTATGAATAATCTTGGGCTTGCCTATGAAAATCGTGTCTGGGGAGAACGAGCAGAAAATTTGGAGCAGGCCATTGAAACTTATAAGCAAGCCCTTACTGTAAGAACCCGTGCAGTAATGCCTATTGAATGGGCTGAAACTCTGGAAAATCTAGCGAACGCCTACCAAATTCGTATTCAGGGAAATCGAGGAAAGAATCTTGAGCAAGCTATTGATTATTATCAGCAAGTTCTTGCTATTAGAACCTATACAACGCTATCCATCAAATGGGCTCAAACACTAAATAATCTAGCAATTGCCTATCAAAATCGTATTGAAGGGGAACGAGCTGAAAATTTAGAGCAAGCTATCAAATGCTTTGAAAAGATCCTTGCCGTAAGAACTTGTAAAGAAAAGCCTGTTGAATGGGCAGCGACGCTCAATGATTTAGCAATCGTTTATACTCAACGCATTTTGGGTAGACGAGCCGAAAACTTAGAGCAAGCCATTGAATACTTTAAGCAAGTTCTTGCCATAAGAACATGTCAAAATTTGCCTGATGAGTGGGCTGCAACTCTGAATAATCTTGGCCTTGCTTATACTGATCGCATTTCCGGCGACCGTAGTGAGAATCTGGAGCAGGCAATTGAATATTTTCAGCAAGCGCTGACTGTAAGAACACTACAAACTTCACCTATTGAGTGGGCTCAAACTTTAAGCAATTTGGGAAATGCTTACCTATATAGGGTAAGAGGAGATCGAGCAGAGAATCTAGAGCGGTCTATTGATCTCTATGAACAAGCTCTTAATGTTAGAAATCAAGAGACAATGCCTGTTAAATGGGCCCAGACGTTAAATAATCTAGCAATCGCTTATCAAGGTCGTATTAAGGGAGATAGGGCTGAAAGTTTGGAGCAATCTATCAAGTGCTTCAACCAGGTTCTTACGGTAAGAACTCGTGAGAATATGCCACTTGAGTGGGCGGAAGCATTGAACAATCTTGCGAATACCTATCAAATTCGTATTAAAGGAGATCGAGCGGAGAATCTAGAACTTGCTATCAAGTCCCTTCAACAAGTACTGACTGTGATGACTCAAAAAGAGATGTCGATCAGTTGGGCTACTACTCTGAATAATCTAGGAAGTACTTATCTAAAACGTATTCGAGGTGATCGAGCGAAAAATTTGGAACAAGCTATTGAATACCTTGAGCAAGCCCTTGTGATAAGAACTCAAAAGGAATTGCCTTTAGACTGGGCAATCACTCACAATATTCTGTCACGTGCTTACGAACAGCGTATTGTCGGCAGTCGATTGGAAAACCTGGAGCAATCGATCAATTCTGCTCAGTTAGCATTGCAATTCTTTACCCGCGAGGCATTCCCTGAGCAATGGGCAATGACGCAAGGCAATTTGGCAATTGCGTACACGAATCGTATTAAGGGAGATCGAACCTGTAACCTAGAGCAAGCAATTAGTTCTGGGCAGTCAGCATTGCAAGTTTATACCCGTGAGGCATTCCCTGAGCAATGGGCGATGACACATAACACGTTAGCAATTGCTTACCTTTATCGCACTCAAGGAGCTCGAGACGATAATCTGGAGCAATCAATCAATTCTGCCCAGTTAGCATTGCAAGTTTATACCTGTGAGGCATTCCCAGAAATGTGGGCGATGACGCAAGGCAATTTGGCAATCGCTCGTAGTAATTGCATTTATGGAGATCGATCCAATAACTTAGAACAGGCAATCACTGCTGCTGAGTTGGCATTGCAGATTTATAGCTATGAATCATTTCCAGACCAATGGGCAGCCATTCAACTTAATCTTGCAAATATTTACCGTAATCGTATTGAAGGAAATAGAGACGCTAATTTAGAACTGGCAATTAATTCTGCTCAACTAGCATTACAGGTTTACACCCGTGAGGCATTCCCAGAACTGTGGGCTAAAACACAGAACAATTTGGCAGCAGCCTATAGTGAGCGTATTCAAGGAGAAAATATTGACGCCCTTGAGCAAGCGATCCTGGCCTCTAAGCAAGCTTTAGAAATCTTTCAACCTGATCAATTACCCAATGAATGTCGTAGAACAGCTCGTTCATTAGGTAATCTTTGTGCAAATAATCAGCGATGGTCTACTGCTACTGAAGCTTATGAGCAGGCTTTATTGGCTACAGAAATCCTTTACCAAGCGTCCCTATTCCGTGATAGCCAGCAAGCAGAGTTAACCGAAACTAATGACTTGTTTCGTCGAGCAGCTTATGCATACGCTAAATTAGGTGATTTGGAAACTGCAGTTGTTACTTTAGAACGGGGTCGAGCTCGTGGATTAAGTGAGACATTAGAGCGCGGTAGAGCTGATATGGCAGCTATACAGGTTGATGCGCCAGAAGCTTACCTACAATACAAACAAGCGGTAGAAGACTTACGCCAACTTGAGGTTGAGGAACGGTCAAGAAGTTCTTTGACTAACATCGATCGTGATGCTTTATCTTTAGCGGAATTACAGCAGCAAGCTGAGAAAATCCGCCAGACTTTTAGAATTGCGACTGAAACTATTCGCCAGCAACGTGGTTATGAGAACTTCTTAAACAAGGCAACCTTTAATGATATTTCTGCTACCGCTCAACCAAACCAAGCTTTAGTTTATGTTACAACTACTCCTAATGGGAGTCTGGCGCTCATTCTTTATCAACCATCAGAAAATGAGAATGTATTGCTCCAACCAGTTTGGATTGATAACTTTTCAGAAGATGTATTAAGGCAGCTATTGACCTCGGAATATAGAATTTATGCTGAAAATTTAGAAAGTGTTAGCGGTTGGTTTGGAACCTATTTCCGTTGGAAGTTAAACCCTGAAGAAACTCAACAGGAATGGTTTGATGTTATTGAGCAGGTTACAGCAAGCCTTTGGGAATTGATGGCTCCTATTGTTAAGGGACTCGAAAAATTGAAGATACAGAAGGCTAACTTAATTCCGGTAGGCTTTCTTAGCTTTCTACCCCTTCATGCTGCTTGGACAGCAGATGCTGCCATCCTGACCGATCGTCGTTATGCTGCGGATACAATTCAATTTAGCTATATTCCTAATGCACAGTCCCTCCAATCATCCCGAATCATTGCAACTAACTCCTCAGCCAGATCTCTATTGGCTATAGCTGAACCCCGTCCAACGACAGCTAGTAATCTACCTAATACTTCCTACGAAATACAGACAGCGATCGCGTCCTTCCCAAATCACACCCTGCTTCGCCATGAGCAAGCGACCCGCTCAGCCATGCAGGAGATATTGCCCCAGCATACTGCCCTCCACTTTTCGGGTCATGGTTTTGCTCAACTAGATTCCCCTCTCGATAGTGGCTTAGTCATGGCAAACGACGAAATCCTCACCCTGAGAGACCTACTCGATCTCAAGCTCCCCGGCATTCGCCTTGCCGTCCTGTCTGCCTGCGAAACGGGTTTGCCCGGAACCCAACTCCCCGATGAAGTCGTTAGCCTTCCCACCGGGTTGCTCCAGGCAGGAGTTGCTGGAGTGGTCGCTTCTCTCTGGTCAGTCGCTGATATCAGTACCATGATGCTACTCGTCCGCTTCTACACTCTCTGGCAGGAGGAGAACCATGAACCCGCAGCAGCTCTATGCTTGGCCCAACAGTGGGTACGCGATACGACGAACGGACAAAAACTCACCTACTTCAAAAGCTTGATGCAGAAATCGTCTGTCAGTAGAATTCCCGCCAGTACCGTCGATTATCTTTACAAGTCCCTGATTCTCTCTCGTTCGGGCGATCGCGACTTCGCCCATCCCTTCCATTGGGCAGCATTCACCTATGTGGGAGTGTAACAGGTTCACGAAGGAGCGCCTTTCGACGTAGGTGCAACAGCTGCGATCGCCCATGCTTCACAGGCTCATCATCTAGTTAGGTTTGTCTTAACGGTCAATTTCAAAAATCTGCCCTACTGTTAACCTCAGTTCTGGAAATTCTATGGAGGCGATTCCCCCAGATCCCCGCCTTTGTTAAAAAGTCGCAAATCTGACAATTGATTGCACTGAAGCATGATTTGTCGAATGGGGCTAGATACTTTTAATTAAGGCCTAATAACATCGACCTTTGGAAAGTCAGTATGGATGAGCAGCGATTTCAGACGTATGTGGCGGTAATTGAGGACCTTCTAGACTTCCCGCAGTTAGCGGCAGAGATCTTGCAGGCAAATGCAAAGTGGGTAGATACGGAATTACTGGTGATGATGGAGCAGGTTGCTGTATCTCTGGAGAGCCAAGGCAACAGCAATGCATTGCAGCTGCGGGAACTTGCGACACATTTGGCGCGGGCATTGGGGAGTAGCATGGGGGAGCCAACTACTGGAGAGACTGGGACAGGAGATGCGGCAAAGTTTTTGCTAGAGACATTGCAATTAGTGGCGGAGAGCAAGGGCAATCCGCAACAGGTCTATCCAATATGGAGACAGCAACAAGAACGTTTCAACTCAGCCCTCTTAGAAGTTTTACCTAAAGTTGTGGCAATGTTATTATGCTCTGGGGAACAAGATCAGCAAGCTTTAGTAGCAGCTGAGTTGATTGTCTTTGGTGACTTAATTCAGAATTTCCCTGTGGGTACCCGCTGGCTGAATCAATCATTGGGTATTTCCGCTTATGAACAGGTACTGCAAGTCTATACCCGCGATGCCTTCCCAGAATATTGGGCGGCGATGCAAAATAAATTAGCAAGTGCCTACAGGTACTGCATTCGAGGGGAGCGAGCTGACAATCTCGAACAATCGATCTCATCCTATAAAC
>CAZVXA010000025.1:15157-45808 GCA_964630955.1 uncultured bacterium
AGGCACTACAAGTCTATACCCGTGATGCCTTTCCAGAAGATTGGGCAATGACGCAGAATAACTTGGCGCTTGCTTACGCTGACCGTATCCGAGGGGAGCGAGCTGACAATCTCGAACAATCGATCTCAGCCTATGAACAGGCACTACAAGTCTATACCCGTGATGCCTTTCCAGAAGATTGGGCAATGACGCAAAGTAACTTGGCGCTTGCCTGCTGGAAGCGCATTCGAGGGGAACGAGCTGATAATCTCGAACAGTCGATCACTGCCTCTAAAATGGCACTGCAAATTTATACTCGTGATACGTTTCCAGAACATTGGGCAAGAATACAAAATAACTTGGCAATTGCCTACAGAAACCGCATTCGAGGGGAACGAGCTGATAATCTCGAACAGTCGATCTCAGCCTATGAACAGGCACTACAAGTTTATACCTGTGATGCGTTTCCAGAAGATTGGGCAAGAACACAAAATAACTTGGGGGCAGCTTACGCTGATATAAGCATTCGCATTCAAGAAAACCGTATGGAGAACTTTCAGCACGCGATTGATGCCTATCAATTGGCGCTGCAAGTCTATACCCGTGATACGTTTCCAGAACTATGGGCAAGAACACACAACAACTTGGGGGTGACTTACGCTGATATAAGCATTCGCATTCAAGAAAACCGTATGGAGAACTTTCAGCACGCGATTGATGCCTATCAATTGGCACTCCAAATTTATACTTGCGAAGCTTTTCCCGATGACTGTCGGCGCACTTCCCATAATCTCGGTAATCTTTACTTCAATCAACGAAACTGGGAAGCCGCGACTACATCCTACACCACAGCTCTTGCCGCCGCTGAAATCCTCTACCAAGCCTGCATTCTTCTCGACGGCAAAGCCGCCGAACTTGCCGAGACTTCTGATCTGCCCCGTCGTGCCGCCTATACCCTAGCTCGCGTGGGTAATCTGCAAGGTGCTGTTCTTACCCTGGAGCATTGGCGTGCCCGGGGTCTCAGCGAGAGCCTTGAGCGCGACAGAGCCAACCTTACTCAACTAAAACAAATTGCCCCAGACATCTACGATCGCTATCAAGACATCACTCAACAACTGCAGAACCTGGAGATTCAACAACGAGATCTTAATGTTTCCAGCGTTCGGCACAGCCTTACTACAGAAGCACAACGCAATGCCGCTACTGACGCGCGCCAAAAGCTAGATGCAGTGATCGCGCAAATCCGCCGAGTCGAAGGCTACGCCGCCTTTCTTGAGCAGCCAACTTTTGATGCTGTTCGCGCCGCTCTCCAGCTTAATCCCCCCTTAGTGTATCTCATGTCTACCTCTACAGGCGGCCTCGCTCTCATCGTTACCCCAGACACTATTGAGTCCATTTGGTTACATAACCTGACCGAAGCCAGTGTGCTTGATCTGCTCGATAATATCTGGTTTGCAGCATACAACCAATCTCAAGCAAATCGGCAAGTCTGGTTAGACGCGATCGCTCAAGTCACCCACCAACTCTGGCAACCGCTGATGGCACCGCTGATCGATCGCTTGAAGCAGCATTCCTTCCAGCAAGCCACCCTCATCCCCACCGGATACCTCAGCTTTTTGCCACTCCATGCTGCCTGGGTGGATGATCCTACCCAACCCACAGGCAAAAAGTATGCTCTGGATGAGATTGGCTTTACCTACGCACCCAATGCCCGATCTCTCAACGCATCTGCAGCTATTGCTCAAGGCACTGGAGCCGATTCGATTCTGGCGATCGATAACCCGCGCAACGACCTGCCCAACTCCAGCCGCGAAGTTGCTGCCGCTGTTGCCACTTTCCCGCAAGCCAACGTTCTAAACCATGAGGAAGCCACAGTAGAATCTGTTCTCGCTGCCCTGCCTGACTGTAATTTCCTGCATCTCTCCTGTCACGGCACCGCCAACCTGAATGAGCCACTCAACAGCGGACTGCTCATGAGCGATGGACTCCTCACCCTGCGCCAATTCCTCGACCTCAGACTGTCCGAACAGGGCGGCATTCGTCTCGCCATCCTCTCCGCCTGCGAAACCGGACTGGTCGGGTTTGAACTTGTCGATGAAGCGATCGGACTGCCCACCGGGCTACTACAAGCTGGCGTTGCGGGCGTGGTTGCCTCTCTCTGGTCTGTGTCTGACCTGAGTACGATGATGCTCCTGATGCGGTTCTATGACTATTGGCGAAACGAGAGCCTGGAACCTGCCACTGCTCTGCATCATGCACAGCTTTGGATACGGGATACCACTAGTCAGCAAAAAGCAACCTACTTTAAGGAAACCAATCCTGATATTTTCCAATCCCTCATCCTGCTTGACCCTGATTACTTTGCCCACCCGTTTCACTGGGCTGCATTCAGCTATGTTGGTGTTTAACCCGGTTCAAACTGATTCTCTAGTCGAAGTAAACCAGTATGTATACTCCTGAAGATGTTTTAGAAGCGGCTCGCGTCATTCGACCCTACCTCCCTAATTTGTTGGGAGCAGAAGCGGAAACCGTCGATCGCGCTTTATCCGAATTACTGGCAAGAGCCGAATCTGGTGAAGCCGTTGATAACTCAATTCTGGAATTGCTGGCAGAACGCGATCCGACCCGTGAATGGGCAAACCAATACCTGAAAGACAAAATGCCGCCTCCCGTTATGCGGAGTTTTGATCCTTTAGCGGGTTCTGTGTCCCTTATTGATGCCAATACCTTTGTCTGCGAAGTACCGGGCTGTCCCCGGATCTGGTATCGACCGAAAGCAGGGATCGAACCACCCCCCTGCCAGGAACATCAAATCTCCCTGGTGCCAGCCCAATCTCAGGCAACTTAAGGAGACTCATGTACTCCAAATTTCTCGAAGGCATGACCGGCAAGGTGGCAGAACAGTGGGTGACCAACCTGCTGACCCCCGCCTTTGTGTTCTGGCTAGGGGGTTTAGCCGCCTGTATCTACCACTTCGGCTGGAATCCGCTGAAAGACTGGGTATTGCAACAGCCTCAATCTTTCCAGGTAGGATTGCTGATTGTGGGTCTAATTGTGATTGTCACTTCCGCCGCGATCGTGCAAAGGGGCGATCGCACAATGCTTCGCCTCCTGGAAGGATATTGGCCCCGCTGGATGAAACGGTTGCGCCGAGTTCGTACCCAGCGATATGTCGATCGGTGGCAGCAAGACCTGCAACGTTGGAGCGACTTGTATTGCAAAGGCGAGGATAATCTCACTCCTGAAGAACTGAACGAATACGCTCAACTCGATTGGCTGATTGTGCATTCTCCTTCCAAACCTAATCGGTTTATGCCCACACGCCTGGGCAACCTGCTGCGGGCATCCGAGTACCGCTCCAGAGAAAGGTATGGGCTGGATGCAGTCGTCTGCTGGCCCCGCCTCTGGCTGCTGTTGCCTGATAGCACCCGAAAGGAATTGCAGGAAGCTCGAGCTGCCCTCAATACCACCGTTCGGATTTGTCTCTGGAGTCTTCTCTTCCTGGTCTGGGCTCCCCTGGCGTGGTGGGCACCGCTATTTGCCTTCGCCGCTGCCTGGTTGAGTTACCGCATGGCGCTGAATACCGCCGCTGTCTACGTGGACTTACTGGAAGCAACCTTTGACGTGCATCGCCATCTGCTCTATCAGTCCCTGCGCCTCAAACTCCCCCAGAATCCGATCAAAGAATCTGAGGACGGCAATAAACTCACCCAGTACCTTTGGCGAGAGCCAGATCCGTCCATGCCTGATTTCTACGATCCACCCGCAAAATAGCCGATTTCTACGAGAGGGGCTTTCATTACCGAGTCTGCCTTAGCTTCAATCCAGGACGATTCCCTCAAGTTTTTCTCCGTCACAGGTTGAAGTGGCCCCAATCAAAGGGCAACTGCCCTAACCAAGCTCTATTTGTTCCAAATTAGAGGGTCGGGTCTTTCCCGGTGCTGCCTCTGCGATCGCCCTCTCCCCCTGCTTCTGTTTCTCCTGCAAGTGCCGCTGCACCTCCCGAAAATCGTGCTGCATCGCTGCTCTTGCCTGTTCAGACAGCATATTCCCCTGCACTACCCCTCTGGCAACCTCTACAATTCGTCCCAAATAATTCTCCGATTTACCCAGTTCGTGAGTCACCCGATGCCATTTCCAGAGCGATCGCATCACTTCCTTATTGAAGGATTGTCCTCCCTCATGTACGAGCTGCTCTGAATGTCCATCCCACACCAGTCGCTCATTCCAGTCCTTCCCATAGGCTGGGGTCAACCGATGCACACCGGGTAACTCGTGGGCAATACGCCAGGACATCAACTCACCTGCGACATCGGCATCGAAGGCGATCGCCACCTCTCCACCCTGTTCTATCACCTGCTGGAGTGCTGCGATCGGGACCGAGCCGGAGCCATCTGTGGAAAGGTAAATGCTCACACCCTCAGTCTGTTGCCGATGGGGGTCAAGTTTTGCCAGGGAGAGCGCGTCAATTGGAGACTCCGTCAGCAGCACCCGTCTGATCTCTCCCCGTCCTGCCCCCAGCCAGAACCAGCCTTGATCGCGCATCGAACCCGGTGCCATGCCGTGATAGGCGTTGTGTTCTCCCCAGGTTCCCCGTAGACTCGCGCCTGTGACCTCACCTCGTATCCAGCGATCGCCCTTCAGTTCATGCCGAACAAAGACCGCATTCTGGTAGTCATCAGCATAGATGTGACCCCGTTCATGCAGGCGGTCAATTAACACAGCAGGAAGTTTGCGGGTTTCTATCAAATACTGTCTGACCGCAGCCCATCGGTGTTCGTTCGGTGCAGGCATCTCAAGGGGGTGAGGTTCGGGTGATCTGGGAGGTTGCGTTTGAACCTGGGGGGACTTTTGCGTCAGGTTCTCTCCAGACAGCCACTCTACCGCCTGTCTGAACTCCACCCCCTGAACGTGCATCACCAGATCGATCGCCCCACCACCGCCCCTGTCCGCCAGCCAGTCCATAAACTTGCTGTTGCTGATGCTGATGATATGTGCTGCATCCCTCCATTTGTGTTTGTCGTGGCGATCGCGCTCCAGTTCCAGGTTCTCCGCCACCACTTCCAGGTCGATATCTCGCACTCGATCCGCCAATTCTTTGAGAGACGGTTGAGGCAGAGATCGGCTGACGGGTTGAGCGTTTGATGGGTTCAGCGATGGGGCTTGTTTGGGATGATGGGCGATCGCCCCCTGCCCATCTGCGACAATGACCGGGGACTCTTTCGATAGCTGCTGTATGAATCGATCAAGTGCGTGAACTGGGAATCCTGCGAGGGGCACGCGTTCAACCGTTGGGTCATCGATCCGCTTGCTGGTGAGAATCAGATCTAATTGGATGGCGATCGCCTCAGCATCTTCAAAGAATGCTTCATAGAACAAACAGTCTGTCGTTTTGATTAACACCAAAGCGTCTGGGTGTTGGTCTTTAATGGTCAGGTAATTACGAACATCAGCGGGAAGCCGTTCCCGTCTGCATTGAGTTGTTTCAGCAGGGATCTGCAAAAATTGCTCAACTGGCTCTTCTTCCAGGCTGGGAGATTGCAGCGTAGCTTTTGCCTGTTCCCTGGCAACCTGAGCGAATCCCTGCTGGAGAATGTTGCCTGAAAATACTCGTGCAAAGACGCGATCTGGATGTCTGGACTCTCCGCCTCGAATGGAGTCCTGCACCGCAGTTTCTTTGAATTGAAGCTGTCCATCTGGTGTGATTTGAAACACCATTTCTGTATCAATAAAAGTGTCTCCGTTCTGACTCAGGTAGTGAGTGAGATATAGTTCGTTAATTTGTCTCTCAATGACCAGAGGAATATACGGTTCGTTCTCAATTTTCAGATAAAACTCTTCCCCTTCCATCACTGCCTGAAGAATGCCTGCTTCTTCCAAAAACCGTGCAATTCGTTTCCCCAACCCATCCTTCTGTTGCCTGGGTAAGACAATGCGCCAGTGTGAGCGGTCTGTCTTTTCCACAGCTTCTGGCGGATTAGATGAAGGGGTAACGGGAGTTCGGATCACAGAAGCACTTTCCTGAACATCACGCATCTGCTGGATTGCCTGTAACTGACCTGACGGTTCAGTTCGTTGTGGCTCAAAGCTTTCCAGGACTTGCAGTTCGGGGAGTTTGATTCCCAGGTAGTCACGAGCAATTTCCTTGTTGTCGAATGCCGCCAGGGTGTAGTTTCGCTGATTCATCAGGACATTCAGGGTTTGCTCCAGCCGGTGAGGCGGGATGACAACCTCCATGCGATCGCTCACCGAATAGAAATCACTGCCGACCGCTGTAATAATCGCCTCATCCAGAAAATACCTGCCGCCCGATTCTTTGTTGGCCGGAGCCTGAAGTACAAAGCCGTCGCCATTGCGCTGCGCCTTGAGAATCAGCAGTTCATCCAGCGTTCTGACGGCACCTCTGTGCTCGGTCAAATCGGTGATGAATGCCATCACCTGATAGGGTTCTTTGAAGGCGATCGCTTCTCTGGTCAATTCTTCTTGAATGTCGAAGCCCTTGGACATCATTAAACCCTGGCGCACGTTGCCCTGGTTGTCGGAGTAGTTGATCAGCTTCCCGGTGGGATACTTCTCAACCGCCTTGATCAGATTGCCCGTGAAAATCTGTCGATTGATTCGTCCGGTTTCCTGCTGTTTGTCGAACAGTTCATACAAGGCTGTTCCAAACCAGTCTTTGTCCTGAACATTGGCGATGACGGTTCCTTCTCGACCGGAGTTGAATTTGGAGAGGGGGACAGTGATCTGTCGAGCGGAATCTGCCACCAGAACCCGGATTTTCCAACTGTTGGGGGCTGAAGGACTGCCAGAACGGGTTTTCTGGTCAATGCCTGCGACTACGCCGTAGAAGATGCTTTTGCTGGTGGGGGTGACCAACCGGACAGGGGTTCCGGGGGCATATTCCTCCAGGACTCGTGTTACCTGTCTCAGTTGTTTATCGAGTTTCTCGTTGAATTTGGCGATCGCCTCCTCCTCTTTTCGGGAAACGATCGCGTCGCGGTATCGATTGGTGGCAGTGGTGAGCTGGTCGATCGCCCTGGTCATTCTCTGTTTGGCGAGTTGGGCGATCGCTTCCCGGTCATGCTCCCCAACGTCCTTCACAGCAGCCAATTCCAGTCCATCCCGGACAGCATTGATCATCTGGAGTTGGGTCAGGGGTTTGGTCTGGCTCTTGGCATCGACCACTTCCAGCAGCACAGGTCCAGTAAATTCGCTTTGAATACTGCTTTCATCGGGGATCACTTCCATTCGTGCCAGGGTACGAGCATCCAGGTCGAGCTGGTCAGCTTCCAGGATGTTTTCGCCCATTGCTCGTGCCTGGTCAACCAGATCTCGGTACTCTGCCTCAATCAGGTCGTAGACTGACTCCTGTTGTTCGATGGGCAGTAGGGGAATTGCGCCAGTTACTTTTTTGATCAGGGCGATATCAGAAGAATCGTTTTCGGCTTTGGCGGTGGGGAAATCCAGGCTGGCATTCAATTCCGGGTCGTCGTTGAGGATTTCGGAGACGACCTGTTCTCCGTAGGCGTTCATGAAATCCACCACGTTGTTGATGGAGATATCGGTTTCCCGTGATGCGGTGGTGTTGGCGTTGAGGCTTGCCATCTTGCCGCAGAGGATTGCGCCGGGACGTTTTTCGGCGGGGATATCGCCCATCAGCAGAGTGTAGCCGGGGAGAGCGACCTGTCCAGTGCGATGGATGCGACCAAGCATCTGCATGAAGACGTTGATGTCTCGTTCTGCCTGGGCGACAATCATGTGTCGGGGACGCTGGTCTGCAAATTTTTCGGAGGCATGGAGGGAAATTCCAGTGGAGCCAGAGCAGTTGAGAATGATGACATCCCGGTCACCAGCGTTGAACTGGGCGACCGCATCAATCTTGGCTTTTGGGGTGGTTTCCTGTTGAGGACGGACTTTGTAGGTCATGCTGCCGCTGGCGGCGTAATCGATGCCTGCTTCCCGCCCTGTGACTTCTGTGACGCTGTAGCCGGATTGCTCCAGACGATGTTTGATGTAGTCAATGGGACTGATGGGGATACGACTGAAATCTCCGTCCTGGATACATTCGAGCGCTTCTTCGTAGGCTGCGACCCCGGCTTCTCCCAGTTCTGCATCTGTCAGTCGGTAGCGGGTGCGGATGCCCCGGTAGTCAATGACTAACACGTCGCGCGATCGCTCCAGGTAACGTTCCAGCAGATGGGCAAAAGACAGGTCGATCGGATCACCGTGTTTCAAGTCGTGCAGATCAGCATAACCTTCAATAAAACTGCCCATTGTATTTGCCAGGGCGATCACGGGTTTCTCGCCTCTTTCCAGAGTTTGAAGTGCCTCCTGTACCGTGGCTTCTGCTTTTTGTGCCAGCAATCCCTGTTCGATGCAGTTGTGCATTAACGACGTGAAGTTGGTACTCTTCGCGCCGAATTCCCCCACAGCGTTATCCTGACCCTGTTGTTTGGCTTCCTCCTTGAGTTTCTTGCGCAATTCCTTGAGCGCCCGCTGTTTTGCCCGGTCGAAGTCCTTAATCGCCCGCATGGCAGCAGAAAACTCGTCTGCCACTTCCCGATCTACGGGTACAACTTTTGCCTGGAAGTTCACGCCCTCGTAGGATCGCTCCCGCCTGAGCATCTGCCCGGATGCCACAAACTTGCTGGCAACGATTTGCTGAAGCGGTACCCCACCCCGACTGAGAATGTTCTCCAGTGCCGACATGCTGCTGACACCCAGGCGCAGGTCGGTGCGGCGGGCGTAGAGATCCATGACATCTGGGCGTTTGGCGTAGGTGGCGGAGGAGTAGAAGGTGCCCGCAGAAAGGTCGATCAGTTCTCGCACGAATTCTGCCCGGTTGGGAGGTCCGTTCGGTTGCCATCCGCTCTGGCTACCGCCTGCCTGATGCGCTTCGTCGAGGATGAGGATGGCGTTGGGGGCGATCACCCTCAGGAAATCTCGCCGCAACGGTTCTTTCTTCCCTACCGTCTGGAGCTGGCTGTAGGTGGTGAAGATGGCGCTGTAGTGCCCTGAACTCTGCGATCGCATCATCTCCAGCATTTCCCGTTCCTGCTGGGCGGGTCTGCCCGTTTTGATCTCGCCGCCATTGGGGAGGGGAATGCGAGCGTCAATGTCGGTTGCGAAGGGGTGAAATCGCCGCATTCCGATATCCGCAACGTCGCGCATCATGTCGGCGTAGAGCGTGTTTTCTTTGGTGACGAAGATGGCAACCTTACCGTGTTGCTGGGCATAGCGCATGATGCTGGCGCAGATGCGACCTTTGCCAATTCCCGTTTGATCTCCGGTGATAAATCCCGCTCCTCGCTCCAGGTTGCTGATTGCCAGGGCTACCGCATCCACCTGTTCTGCACAGAGGTACTGGTGTAACTCCGCTGTCGAAGCATAGCCGAGCCGGGTCGCCAGATAGTCGTCAATATCGCCGTGCTGCTGCTCAAACCGATCCAGGGCAACCTGAGCGGCGCTTGCCATGTTGGTGGGAATCAACACACCGGCTGAAGTGCCTTTGCTTTTGGGCGTGTAGGGCACCTGCCTGGGTTGGGCGTAGGCATTGGGTGGGGCTTCTGGGGAGGGGGAATCTGCCATGATGCCTGTCTCGCTGGAGGTTGTCATCAATCCCAATAGGAGGGGGGGAGGGAGGTCAGCCATTCCTCCAGGTAGGTTTCCTGGTGGACGGTGAGGAGTTCCTCGAATTCCGGCTGCGTTTGATTCAGGGGGGTCACAGGAAAGTCGGTTTCGCCCATCCCCATCAGGCGCAGGGCTTCGCTGAAGCGGTGGTTGTGCAGGATGAAGGCTTCCGCCCATTCTGTACGCCAGGTGGGGAGATCCAGGTCTTCCGGGCTGATCAGGGGATAGTCCTGAGAGGGGTGGAGTTCGCTCAGGGTGGTCGCCAGCAGTCGTTGGGTGTCCAGCAGGCTGTTCCCGGCTGCTTTCATCCAGCGCTGGATCATCCAGTCCAGTCGCTGGATCATCAATGCTTTGTAAGTCTTTCTGTCCAGGCTCTGCTCTGTTTCTGGCACTTTCACGACGAAGAGGGAGCGATAGTAGGGCGGTGCCCAGATCAGGGGATAGGTGTCGTAGTGGTTCATCGGGGAGGCGCTCCTTGAGGTCGGTGAAAGATTGGTAGATGGGCGGCACTTCGGCGGCAGGGAGGGTAAGCGTTGAATGTCCTCGCCCCTCAATGACCACGATGTCGATGGGAAAGCCTGCTCCCTGTTTGCGGTAGAGATCGCCCCAGATTGAGAAATGCCGGGTGACGTTGTAGTGATTGTAGAGGAGGTAGTAGAAGGCTCGGCTTTCGCGGGTGTTGTAGCGGTCTGACCGCAGTTCCTCATCACTGCCCAGTTTGCCACCCAGGATCAGAACCGCTCGACCGTTGTCTTTCATCACCTGCAGGGCATTCAGAGCGATCGCCTGGTCAATCTGGGTTGTCCAGGTGTCGTAAATCCAGAATCGCTGAGTTCGTCGATTGGCATCCAGAATTGAACCGAAGGGTGGATTACAAATGACGACATCAACCTGGGTCTGGGGACGGTAAATTAGTGCGTCTTCTTGAGTGAGTTGGGCGTACTGGCGGGTTTTGAGTTCAGAGACGCGATCGCCATTCAATTCATTCGCAATCACCCTGGCAGGATTTGCCGCAATTAACAGAGCGCCGTTCCCTGCTGTGGGTTCATACACCGTCGTCTCAGGCTTAATTCCTGCCAGAACGGAAGCAAGGTAGGCGATCGGAATGGGTGTGCTGTATGCCTGCTGAAGAACCGATGTGGATGAACGAACGCTCAGATTAGGCTGTCGTTGCAAGAGATCAACCAGGCGATCGTAGGCTTCATGGGTTGTTTGAGAACGTTGGATGAGGACAGAGGCAGCTCGAACAACAGCCGCTTCGACGGCTTCATCCACCTGTTTCGCCTGGGCTGTACCGGGCGCGATCGCACGACCCAGCACCAACTCCGCCAATTGTCGCGCCTGGACAATTGTGGCGAAGCCGTTGCCGGATAAAAAGTATTCGACATAAGCCTGAATCAGTGGCTGGCTCATGCGATCGGTTCCCTGATGCGTGGAGGAATGATTATTTCTGCTGCTTCAGTTGTTCCTGCTGGAACTCAATCAGCGAATCTACCAGGCGAGTGCTGAAGCCCTTTTGCTGGTCAAGCTGTCTGACGATCTGGTATTTTTCGATCGCTTCAGCATGACGTTTCATGCCAGATAATGCGGATGCCTGACCGAGATAAGCACTGCTGTTGTCTGGCTCCAGTTTTGCCGCCTGGATGTAATCTGCCAGCGCCCTGTCGTAATCTTCACGCTGTTTGTAAAGTTCGCCACGGGCAATCCATTCTTTGGCGTTTTTGGGATTGGGGAAGACCGTTTCCGGGCGGGGGTTGTGCCCCATTCCCAGAAAGAAGATGGCGATCGCCAGCAGAACTGAGCTGGGAATAATGATGAACAGTCGCATCGGAGCCTCCTTACTCCAGTTCAAGTCCAGATGATTTGAGGGCAGGAGAGGCTCCAGGCTTCACCTGGGATTGGGGTGCCTGCTGCTGTTTATTCATCCGGTTTGCCAGTCGTTTGAAGTGGGCAAAATCCTTCGGTCCCAACTTTGAGAATACCTCCCCATTCTGTCGCTGGAACACAACCTCCCGAGTGCTGCGTTTATCGGTGATTCGCAGGAAATCGCCTTCTCCCATTTCCAGCTTGAAATGTCCCCCTTCTTTGTCCCAGACAGTGGCCCTGGCATAAACCTGGAGAAACTCCTTCACGGTTTGCTCAACGGCTCTGGTTTTGGCAGCATACCGTGCCTCAATATCCAGGTCTCCCTGAGGCATCGTTGTTCTGTCGCGCTGCATTGACAGAATGTCCTGCCGCTGAAATTCGCTGAGGCGATCGCTCACGGAGACCACCTGCACCCGATGCCAGATTCCAGGCACAGCCGATTTGAATGCCTGAAATCTGAGCAACTCCTCCTTTCCATCCTGCAATGTGTAAAGGTTCTGCTCCTTCAGGCTGATACTGTACTCCCCGATGAAGTAGGTCTGCTGACCTGTCCGCTCATAACCGCGTCGAAACAATTCCAGAGCAGCACCCGCGAGTCGCTGGTTGCTCAGAACTTCAGGGCGGCTGACCAACCACCCAATTCCCTGCTGTACGCCAGTTACTAAACCCCGAATAACCTGCTGTTTCCAGTTTTGAGTGGTAGTTTGTAGAAGCTGTTTTGTCGCTCCTTCAGGGAGTTTCTCGGTCTCGCGTTCCAGGATGGCGATCGCTGGCGGAACCTTTTCTACCATCATGGATTCCGTCAGATCATATTGTGGGATGCTGTCATTGTGTTCGGGCGCGATTGTTGAGAATGGATCAACTTCTGTTGCCACTTCAAAGAGCTGGCGTTCTGGTCTGCTCAACCGCTGAAACGCCTGCCAGTCAAAAACTTCTACTCGATCCGTGATGACTTCACCATCCAGAGCGACCAGAATCAGATCCTCACCCCGGCTCACAGTCATATTGTTACCATTGCGTTTGATTCGGTATTCACCGATCGCCACCGCGTCATAGATGGGAGATTCATCGTTAAGCGGATTGAGGAGATAAGTAGCAATTCGAGCAACTTCGAACGCATGGGTCGAAGGGGTTAAATCTTCAGGCTGTGTATCAATTTCAGCAGGATTGGAAAGAGGCATTCCAATGGAGTTCTGGGCTTCGAGGGGAGGCTCCAGGTGCCCGGTCGGAAGTGGTTTCGTCTGTTCGATTTGAAACTGAATCTGGTTTACCGTAACCGTTCCATCCCGCTCCTCCCGAAACAGAATAGTGCTGCCGTCGCGGATTTCGATCGCTGGAACTTTGCCCCGGTATTGAGTGGGATCAGCAGTTTCATCTACGGGACGTTGAAGGGCATCGCTGATTACCTTCAGCGTGTTGGCATTCAACTCATTGCGGAATGGACCATCCGCCAGTTTGCCGTAGACCAGTCGCCGTCCCATCTGAATCCGCAGCGTATCCGGGGGTTGAATGACTGGCAACTGTGCCTGACGCAGCAGGGTCAGAGCGACCGCACCTCTGGCAGCCTGGGCGATCGCTGCAACCAGTTGCGCCTCATCTTCCTGCATTGCCTGAGCTTCTTGAGGACTGACGAGAAATGTCATGGTTTATGCCTCCTCAATTCAAAAATCCCTGTAGGGCTACAACTTCGGCGATACCTTCGATGCGGTTGATGACATATTCACCACCGACCTGAAAGACCGCAATTTCATCATCAAAACGATACTCAATAAAGTGCGGTTGATAATCTTGATGACAATCTCTGACATAAACCAGCTCTCCATCGACCACACGAATGTAAGGAACATCGTCGAATAACACCTCGACCACAACAGGAATATAGCCTGGAGGTAGTGGAGGCAGCGCTCGGTCTCTGGCAAGGCTTTCAAGCAGTTCTGGCTCTCTGGAAAGCAGAGCAGTTGCTGAGGTGGAAAGCCCCCACTCAGCTTCGTTGAAATTAAGATTGTTTCCTGTTGTCATGGAGTGTCTCCTTTTATCCGAAAGCTTCATCAAATTCGTCTTCTGAAATATCAAAATCTAGATCCTCAAATTCGCCTGACCGATAGGTGTCCTGCAAACCTGGCAGGGGAAACATCTTTTCTGCAACATCGCACCGGAGTTCATTCGCTCGGTTCAGGTCGGTGATGGTGCGTTGCTGATTGGCACGCTCAATCAGGCGATCGCGCACCTGTTCGGCCCAGAGGTCGATGCTTCGCTGCTGAATCCTCACTTCTGGAGATGGCACCTGCACTTTCAACTTCATTGGCACCGATGCCTCACCGCCTCCGCGATAGGCAGGGTTGATGAAAACGCATTCCCCCTGATCAAGCTTCAAAATCTGGTCGGCTGTCAGCAATGGCATCCTCTGATACTGCTCTGTGCGGGTGCTGCCGCCATGACTGCCGTAGCTGCGAGAGCGAGTGTAGAACTTGATTTCGCGATCGCCCAGATAGCCGGAGAATTCCTGAGCAGTTTCCCGATCTTTAGGGTTGAAAAAGACTTTTGTGCCACAGGCTGCAAACAGAGTCCGCGACAATTCCCGACCATAGATATGCTGCAACTGGGCAAAGTTCTGGTATCCCAGCAAGCCCACAAACCCATTCGAGCGAAACTCGTTGATCCACTTGGGTAAATCTGGCAGGTAAAGTGTTGGCAGCTCATCCAGGGCAACGATGAGCGGTTCTTTGCGAGGTCTGGAGAAATTGTGGGTCACGATCAGATGCAGAACGGCTGCCAGCAGTGGACTTACTGCATCCCGCTTCTGGATGTCTGCCTGTAAAAACAGAATCCGCTTGCCCGTCAGATCAATCGGAATCGTGGTTTTGCCACAAAAACTGGCAACCAAGTCTCTGCCAGTGAAAGACTTGAGGGTACGCTGGGCTGTTGCCACGATCCCGGCAATTTGCTTCTCGGCTCCTTCAGAAGACAGCAGTTGGCTGAAGCTTTCCATCGTCCAGATAGGAATTGACTTCATCTCCCCTGCATGGCGAATTCGGGTGGGCAATTCCGTCAGATTCAGGATCTTGCTGACTATCAGCAGATCAGGGTGTGGGGTCAGCTTTGCCAGCAACATGGCGGCTTCAACCAGGTTGCTCCCGGCAGCGCTGAAAAAATCGTTTTCCCGGTAGCCACCCTCCCGTTGCGTATTCTTTTGCAGAATGTACGCCAGTTGGGATGCCATCAGGGAGTCCGCCTCATCCCTCAAGAAGTCCAGGAGATTGCAGACTCCCGTGTAAGGTTGTCCAGGCGCAAATACATCCACCCGATAGCCCTGCGCTGCTGCCCAGGCTGCATGAGTTTCGAGCTGGCTGCCCTTGAAGTCATAAACCACAATGGGGAATCCCTGAGCGATCGCCGACCGAATTGCGGGGTCAATGATGCTGAAGGTCTTCCCAGAATCCGGGGCACCCGCGACGACAATGCTTTGCTGCGCCTGGGGGATGTCAATATCGCCGACCTGGAGTGCGACTTTGGCAGGGTGGCGCTGCTTGCGCTGTTGTTTCGCAGTGGCGATCGCCCTCCATCGCTCCGACCTGCCCGCAAAGCGCCCTGTAGAAAGCTTCCCCTGCTTACTGGTGGAATCCAGCAGGGTCATTGCACCCCACAGTAAAGCCAGACCCAGCAGCATCAGACCCATTCCAGAGTCCATCAGGGACTGAAAGATATCCTGAAGGATGGCTGCTTGTGTTTCAGCAATATAAACTTGTATTTCCAGAAGAGTACTATTCATATCTCTGAGGCAATAGCTGAGTTTCGGTTACTTCGTATTCCCTGTCGTTGAATGAAAGTGTTAATTGTCGGATCTGGTTGTTCTCCAGTTGATTGATGGTCAATAGAGGTAGGCGGTTCTGAAGCTTATGGGGAACCTCAAATAAAGGGATGTTGGGGGGCAGGCGCGGATCAAGGTAGTCGGCGAAAACCCTCTGATAGCGATCGCCCTGCTGGATGTAGCCGAAAAAGGCACACCCCGATGCTCCACAGAGTGGATTCCCTGAAGCGGACTCAGCGGCACTGGCAACGCGAGAATCAATCAGATAAAGGGGTTCAGACTGTCCGGCTTGCTGAATTCTCCAGAGCTTCATCCTCCCTGAATCGACCTGAACACCAGGAGCGATGTTCTCCTGGATGACCTGCTGCATCAGTCCTGCGGGAGCCGCATCAGACGCTCTCTGCCAGCCGTTTGCATCACTCGACCGGGACAACGCCGTGTAGAAACCGATGACCGAGAGGACACAGACGATGATCAATCCAGTTCTGATCCAGGAGTTTCGCATTGTGACCTCCTACCGTTGCTGCCATGCTGCCTGGTCGCGTTCAATCAAACGCTGGGCGATCGCTGCCGGAACCCCCACTTCTTGCAGCGTTGCAGTATCTACAGCACCCCCACCAGAGGTCAGAACCGTCCATCGCCCTTCTTTTTTGGCAAGCACGGTCTGTCCTCCTGCTCCCCCCCATCGCCAGGTTGCCAGCGCGTAGTTGCCTTCAACAATGGTGCGATAGACTTCTGGCTGTCTTTGAGGATTTTGAGATCCTTCCAGAAGTTGATTGAGGGTGGCACGGGCAACGGCAGCATCAACCGTGGAAGTTGTCTGAGCAATCTGGATGGGTTGGGAATTTATCCATTGAGCATTGGCAAGACTTGCTGTAAAAACGGCGGTCGCAGCCACCAGCAGAATGAGGGTGAAGTTTCTGGCGATCGCCCTGCCGAGCTTTGTATATTTTGTATTTCTTCTATCCACGATGTTGTCCTCTATGAATTCACTCGATAAACTCTACTTTGTCCACCTCCATAGGCTCCGTCAAAATTAAAGTTTGAGTCCCAGGTGAACCTGGCTCGACTGGAGGAATTCGAGCGCACTCTGGTGCAGCCCTGGTTCAGGCATATTCCGATGTGGTGGCTATTGGAAGCGATAACAATATCGCCCACTTGAGCCTGAGCCTGACTGATCTGGGTTCCTCTTCCACCTCTCAGCCCTGCTTCCACCGACGGTACATAGTTTGGGTTACTGCCGATGGGGCGAATTCCTGCATTGCTCAGCACACGATTGACCGCCCAGGCACAGGCAAGATTGCCACCATCAGGCCCGGATGTCGTGCTGAATTCTCCCATCTGTCCCAGCGACTGAGCAATTCGCTGATTCATTTCACTGGATGGAAGAGGGCTGCTGGCGATCGCGCACTTCCTTCCGCCAGCGATCGCCACATTTTCGTATTGCTGCCTCAATTTCAGCCCGTAGGTCTTGAGCGTCAACCGTCCATGAACATCCGACGCTCCACCATCAATGGGGGCACCGGAACCCCCGAAGTGAATCTGTCCCACACGTTCAACCAGCCGACCGCCAGAAAAGCCTTCACTCATTGCCTGCTGGATGTTTCGACTCTGATCCCCTTTGAAGATGTTGTCCTGGAGAGGGGCAGGGAAAAATCGATCCAGTTCCGCACTACTGATTGCTGCACCCGCATCCAGCTTTGACAGAAATGCTGCCCCACCAGACTGCTGGCGAATCGCTGTGCGAACATCCGCGCGGTAGCTCATGTACTGATAGCGCCCCAACCCCCGCCCACAATTACCGTCTCCGTCGCAGACAAAAGTACCGACCGAACTGTAGTTGCCCTCAATGCTGGAGAAGGCTGCTGCCAGGGCTGAAAAATCCACGCCGCCCGGTCCTTCTCCACACAGTTCACCACCGAAGCTCACGAAGCTTCCCATCCCTGTGAGCGCATCTGCCGGAATACCGTAGGCTTTTGCTCGCTCCCAGATTTCTGAAGGAATCGAAGCGGCTGAGCTGGCACCGCCTTCTGAGTCGAGCAGCCCAAGCAGCATGAACTCCTTCTCTCGATAATTGAGGAAGGGCACGGGACCGAGGAAATAGGGTGTACACCCAAGCCCCCATCTGCAAATTCTGAAAAACAGCGCCGTGCTGGCAGTCCCCGTGGCTTCATCCACGTCCCACAAAACAACCTTGAACGCATCTCCGAAGGGATGTCTTCCCGTTGGCTCCATACCACCGTTGACCACGCTCAGGACACCTTCGCCGCCCCGTACCTTCTGGTATTTGCCTGAAATCCACTGCTTGCCGTAAAGAGTGGGGGAACCTGCCAGTTCAACGTGACTGCACTCCGTTCTACAGGGCACCTCAAAACCCTCCTGCTTGCTGCCGGAAATGGTATTGCGGCGATCGCTCTCCTCCGCTCCATAAACCACATCTGCCATTCCCAGAACCCCAACGGTTGCCACAGGGTTCGGCATCTGATCAAACGGGACATCTGCCAGTCCAGGCACACCGCCGATGGTGCTGTTGCCCCAATCACGGAGATTTTGCAGAGGGACATTCTCCAGGCCCGGTATGTCGGCGATCGCAAACTGATTCAACTGCTCACCTAATTTCCCCAGACTCAACTGACCCAGTTCAGGATTGGCATTGAGGACATCGGCGATCGTTGCATCGCTGCTGACACCAGGAAGGGATGTATCAGGATTGAATCCGGGAGTGCCTGGAAAACGGGAAGCCTGACCCAGCAGCGCAGCAATGGGAGAGACATCGGCTACTCTGTAGTTTCCTAATCCTGGAATTGCTGTCACCAGGTCATCCAGGGTTTGCCATGCCGCTGTCTCCAGCGCACTCAAGGCAATTTGCTTGAGATCCAGATTGGTGATTTGAGCGATCGTGTGCAGGTTGAAAATTTGTGGGTACAAACTGGTCTGGAAGTCTCCAAGCTTCAGGTAGGTATCTGCTGTTTGTCCTGCTTTCCAGACGCGAGAGAGGTCATAGCCCAGCGACTGATTGACATTGGCAGGAGACTCAAATGAGCCATCTGAGAGAATGGGGGGCAGTGTCTTGAAAGTAATGCGTGACCAGTCTGGAGTGCGGGCATAGTTCCCTTCCCATTCGACGGAACTGATGGGAATAAAAGGTTCGGGGGCAATGCTGGCGGAGGCGATCGCAGGCACAAACCAGAGCAGCAGAGCGGCAAACACACTCAGCAGAAGCACACCAATCCGTGCCCAAAATTCTGATCGCTTTAGTCGGTTTAGCACCATTGCTACCTCTAATATCCGGTAGTCCTCAGCGTTCTAATGTCGTAGCCTGCCGCCCCATTTCTGCCAGCCGAACAATCAGCGGCTGCGAGATTCCCGCCTGCCTTGCGGCTTCAGTGGCAGGTTTACCTTGCCGCAGCAGTCGCAGAAATGCCTGAACCCGCTCCCACAGTGGATCGCTTTGAGCGATCAGATTGCGAGATTGAGCGATCTGCAATCCCTGTTCAACCAGTTGGACTCCCTGCTGTCCACCGAGCTGAGAAGCAGGTGCTGACGTTCGGGAAAATTCTGGCTGAATTTCCAGGGTGTAATAACTGGGACTTCCAGCATCAGGGAAAGTCAGCCTGAACTTGTAGAGTTCTGTGTCTGTCAGAACGGTCAGCGTGGTTGCACCTGTTGCAGGAATACTGGGGAACTGGAGCGGATTAATTCGGCGCAGTTGGATCACAGTTGCAGCGCAGGTTCCAGGTTCCCCAACCGCAGCACATCTGGGATCATCAAAGTCGAGAGTCACCTGAGACGGATTATCCAGCCAGACCCGACGAATCGTTTCACGAACAGGTCTGAAGTTCAGCGTGACACCATATCCCCGGTACAATTCAACACTGACAATTTGACGCTCTCCTCGTGCAACACTCAGGGGAATGGAGCGAATTGCCTGAGCATTAGTCGGCAATACCCATCCCAGGATCGGTAGCATAATCCCTGCGACAATTAGTTGTCGTTTCATTGCAGTCCTCAAACAGGTGAGAGTACGTGAATTACATCGGCATTTGCATCGATTGGTTGACAAAAATTTGAACGGGTCTGCCTGCTTCGATATAAGCAATATTGGGACGACGCTCCAATTCTTCGACCGCACGCTGATTACGTTCAGAAATGGTGTCAAGAATGGCTTCAGTGCCGCCTTCCAAAGCACCTGCGAGAATATTGGGTGCTGGATTCTCTTCCGTAATCACCGTCGAACCGTTGCTGGTGGCAACGCGAGTATTGGAACGGGTGTAGAGTTCAGCACTGCGGCGAATTGCACCCAGTGCGAACTGCCCCAGATCCATGCCAGCGATCGCCCCACCCCGGTCTTCCCAATGCTGTGCCGTCAGAGGTTCGCCATCTTCTCCACGCACCAGGATGACTCCCTCTGGCAGAACCAGTTCTCGCTGTCCGGTGTTCTGATCCCACACCACTTGAACTGCGGAGAGATCGACCAGCCCATCACCAGAGATCCCGTCAACCTTTACCAGGAGCTTACTCTCGGCGGGAATTGCTATCCTTCCCCGATTGTCTTTAAGCGGTTCCGCCAGGACAACAACAAAGCGATCGCCATTCGCTGTTTTGTCCAGGATGACTGGTGTTTCCAGATGTCCAGACGCACTGGCTCCAGCAATCACGGCTTGCATTGGAGGTTGCCCACCAAGAATCGCTGCCTCTGCTTCCTCCAGAATGGGGGGATTGGCTGCAATCTGGTTATCTTCGTTTTGTAGAACTTCACCTGAAGGCGGAATTGGTTCGTCGTGAGAGGCGATCGCCTCATTGCCCACTGCCAGGGAAACCTCTGCTTCAGAGCCGGGTATTGTGGGAGCGATCACTTCAGTCTGACTTGATGTGGATGAGTTCTCTGATGGCAAAGGAACTGCTGCTCTGTTGTAGAGATCAGGAACCACTGACGTAGGAGCGACCTGAGCCGTAGGGATTGCTCCAGTAGAAGCTGTGAGAGTGCCTCTATCAGTCGCCAGGCTATTTCGGGATGTTGGTGCGGATGCCCTTGCGAATGAATTCCCAACCGGAAGATTCTCTGGAGGAGCGATCGCCCCATAACTCCCCAACCTCGCCAACTGTTGCCACTGCTCAACTGGATCGGCTTGCGGTTGTGAGAGGCGATCGCCACCTGCAATTCGGGAAGGAGTGGAAACTGTCCGAATTTGAGGAACTGGTGGACGATAGTTGACCGCAGGAGGGGATGAATGGGTAGCAACAGTGGCAGGACGGGTGGCCACTGGACTTTGAGGAGTTGTTCTGATGGGAGTTGAAGCAGGCTGATTTCGGGGAGTGGAGGGCGATCGCTGCTGGGTCTGGATGTAGGACTGGTCATTCAAAGCCATTCTGGACTTGAGAGCGGCAATCTCTTCTCTGGCGCGTTGCAATTCCTCCACTGCCGTATCGGAGGTAGTCGCCGGGGCATCCGTTCTGGCGGAATCGGGAGTCGTATTTGCCCGATGGGTTTGCTGACTGTTCAGCAGAAAATACGCCGCGAGTCCAAAGACTGGAACCATCGCGCCACCGATCAGCATGAGCTTCGGGATGGGCATCTTCCAGGTGGGACGGGAAGAGCGAATTTCCTGACCAGCAAATGCCTGTTCGCTCAACACTGGCTCATCCATCTCCGGTGCGCCAGTCAGTTGCCGCAGGGCTTCCAGGTCGGTTTCAACGGGTGGAGGGTTATCATTCATTGGCTCAACTCCTCAGGATTAATCGGTCGAATCTCCTCAATCTGCACGCCCCCTTCCAGCATTCGGTACGCCACACGCTGGTACTCAGAGGCATTCTGAGTCAGAGGGCTTTGAGGCGGCTCCACGGCTCTCACAAAAATCCGGCGATTGAACGGCACCGTGTAGCCAGCCGGATTGGTTTCATCAAACAGAATTCGAGTGGCGATCAGGTCAACCTGCCAGCGTCCCTCACCTGCCACTTGTGGTGGTGAGATGTTCTGTGGCACCAGCACCGCAGAGACTTTCCCATCAAAAACACCGTCAGGGACAACATCGGTTGCCAACTGCTTCAGGAACGCATCTCGAAAATCTGGAGCCAGGACAAAGGAAGCTTCCCAGGCGGCTGAAGGGATACGTTTATTTCCCGCAATTTTGACTCCCGGATCGGTGGATTGCTTTTGCTCGGTGGGCAATTTTCCCCAGGTAAAGGTCATCACCGCCCAATCTGACACCAGTCGTCGAATCACCTCTGGTTCCCGATACTGGTAGTCTGTAGGACGCACAGTAAACGCCCGTCCATCCACCTGTTGCACCAGAGTGGGAGGCTTCTGGCTGGCTAACCTGGAAAATGAAATTGCCAGCCAGAACACTGCAACCGATAGAATCAGCACACCAACAGACAGACCAGCGAACGCGAGTGGGAGAATATCGCTGGAATGCAGTTTGGGCAGTTTGCTTTTACGAGTCAGATCTGAAATTTGCATTGCTATTTTGGAATTGGAAGGATAGAAGAACCAACAGCAACAATGCGGGTAACGCCACCAGAAACGCCCCGAAACACAGCCATGCCTGCTCCTCCGGCGATCGCCAGCGCCAGCACGGGAGCCAGAACCCCAATCAACAGCAGAAACCCAAAATCTCCCTGCGTCTGAGCATCCGCAGCCACAACCACCGTTGCCGCCAAGCCAACAATGACGTTGTAGGAGAACTTTGCCATCCCCAGACTGAAGAAACCGACCAGCCATGCCCATAAGGGGCGACCCTGGAGCGGCACGACAGAGCCTGCCACAGCGATCGGTCCCATAAGCCCGGTGAGCAGCATCGCCAGTTCCAGCAAATTGGCAAACGCCCACTGCCAGCTTTTGAGCAACTGTTCTGCGAGTGCCTGACTGCCCGTTTGAATCACCGTGTTTACCAGCACATCTGCCAGAGGATTGGTGGTGGCTGAGGGATTGCCGCCCCGATATTCCTGTTCAATCCGGTCGGTAATCTGCTGGATGCGTGACCACAGACGTTCAACTCCCGCAGTCCAGAAGCCTCTGGCGCGGTATTCCTCCTCCAGTCGCTGGCGCGCACGTTCTCCCGCCTGAATGAAGCAGTCGATCTGTGCCTGTCCCTCTTTTGCATCACACTCGGCATATTCCTGCTGGATCAACGCCTTCGCCTGTTGAGAGACGATCACATCATTCAGCGCTTCCATCATTGAGACTTCACCAATCTGCACCTCCAGCACCGTTCGAGTCTGAGCGTTGATAATGTCTCGAATGCCCACCGTCAAAGAACCCAGTATGGCTCCGTTGTTGAACAACAGAACCGCAATGGTGAGCACCCAGAGAACATGAGGCAGGGCAGGAAAAACACCCCGCTCAATTGCATCCTTCACCCAACCCACAGCAAAGAAAATAAAAGCACCGACGAGGATGATGGAGGCGAACTGATTGATTCCCAGGTACAAGCCATTGGGGGACTGAAAGATATCATTCCAGCGCTGATCCCACGCCTGTTGGACAGCATTCAATTTCTGAATGCTCTCCTGAATAATTCCCAATCCCCCGGTCACTTCAGCGGGAATCAGCAGTGGCAGGTGTAATAAATTCATCCGTGTGCTTACTTTTGAGTCTGAGAAGAATGAC
The DNA here is from genome assembly GCA_964630955.1 of uncultured bacterium. Lineage (GTDB taxonomy): Bacteria > Cyanobacteriota > Cyanobacteriia > Elainellales > Elainellaceae > CAZVXA01. The sequence goes on from CAZVXA010000025.1 coordinate 38,050, forward strand.
CTGTACCCAATAGACCGGGAATATAGATAGGAGCCTGGGTTGAGCCTGAAATTGAAACCTGCCGTTCGACTCGATCCCGCCGATTGGCTTCGTCCAGTCCTTCACTCGTATTTGCCGAGAGTTGCGCCAGAATGCCCTGCATCCGCTGCATCTGCAGCAGTGCCGTATTGTTGTCTGCGTTGAGCTGGGTCTGCTGGGTGATCAGGGTGGCGATCGCCGAGTTCATCCTGGCATTGTTTTTCATGACCTCCTGGGTGGCACTCAACCCCTGAGCTTGTTCCGCCAGTTGTTGCACCTGCTGTGCCCCCTGCTGGCTGCTCTCAACCAGTCCTGAAGTTCGCTCCGTGGATTCTTGCAGCCAGGTTTTGCCTTCTTTCCCCAGCACAGGTGCTGCCATCGACCGGGCAGTTTCCTGGTCATAAAGATTCGCCAGGTCTCGCTGTCTGACCACCGGGCTGTTGCTCAAAACGCCTGCACCTTTAGACGCCTCTGTGGTGCGAATCTTGTAGGGATCGGGGGTGTCTGAACCTGCCGCAGTTTGCAAATCACGCCAGCGATCGCCCAGCGCCACTCGCATGATGTTTTGAATAATCGGATCGGATTTCTGGAGCTGTCCCAGAATTTGCTCCAGCGGTTTGGGATAGTTGTCCAGAACCCAGCGCTGCCAGTCACCTCCTAGATCTCCAGGCAAAAATGAGGCGGTCGCAGCACCCACACCCAGCAGAGGAAATAACGTTCCCGTAGCTATCAGTAGCAGTGTAAGTTTTCTTGTTCGTTGTGGCTTTATCCTATTCATCTCTATCTCCGGTTTATGGCCGTCGTTGGTTTGTGACCATTGGTTTGTGCTACAGGAGGCTGTGTTCCTGGCGAGTGAAGGCTGACATCAGCCTCCATAGAAACTGATGAGTCCTTCAGGGGCGCAATCTCATCCATCGATCGCCCTGCATGAATCGCGCTGACATACGCCTTTGCAAATGCTGCATATCCCGCAAATTTGTTGCTGTATTTCGCCAGCACTCGCTGTCGTGCCCGTTGTTCCTTCTGGTTATTGGCGACCGCCGCCAGCAGTTCCGGCGAAGGATGGTGGGAGCAGGGAGTGAGTCGGGAATCGACATCTACCAGCCAGTTGGAACAGAGCTTTGAGGCGTTGATACGGAATGACTCATCAGTATTCGGTAGGAGCAGGCTGGGACCATAACCAAATAACCGCTGGTAGGACGGCAGCGCATTGGGCTGAATGGCTCCCACAAAGCGAGTATTCAGGTTCTGCAAAATTTGAGAGCCTGCAACCGAGTTGGCGATCGTGTCCGGGTCCTGACCAATAATCAGCGGGCGAATGCCGGACTTCGCACCATTGGCGCAGACCTGACCAATGATCTGAGCGATGCCGTTGTATTTGAACAGAATCGGACTTTCGTCGATCGCCAGCAGAGAGTCCGTCACCTCCAGCGCTCGACGGAACGCCATTGACTGCGCCGAAAGTGCCAGCACGGCGGCTTCGATGTTATCCCCCACATTCCGCAGAGCAAAAATGGTGAGGCGAGCATCGGTGCGGATGGTAGACGGCTGAGAAATGGCGCGACCGACCCGACTCGCCAGCCAACCCCGGAGTTCCAGCAGGATGGTGGCGATCGCCTCCTTCACCATTGCCGAATCAATCCCCAGATCCAGATTGGCAACCGTCTCCACAAAATCCACCAGCGTCGGCATCTGTTTCCAGGCAGCACTCCCGAACCCCTGCTCAAAAGCAGTTTCATACCGGGCAGTGATCCTGGAATCATTGAAAAACGCAGCAAGCGCTTGCCAGAGAACGGTATGAACTCGCTTACCCAACTGGTTCTCGGTCTCCGTCCCCATCACCATTGTGTCGAGGGCTTTGACCAGGAATTCCTTGTAGTCGTCCAGACGCTCCTTCTGCTGCTTTTCCGGCAGGTGTCGCAGGTCAGGAATCTGAAACAGATTATTGGACTCGGAACCCACATCGAAATACGACCCCTGGTCACCGAAAAACTTCACCAGATCGGTGTAGGTGGTGGTGCCATCTGGCTTTGGGTAGTCGAGCGAAATGACATTCATGCCATTGGCGATCGCCCACACAAAAATCTCGGCGGCTAAAACCGATTTCCCACTGCGTGTTTCACCAAAAATTAGAATTCCCCGATGCTTGCTCACAAAGTCGATGAGCAACGGCATATTGCCTTCGCGAGTGATCAACTCAATCCCCCGGCTATCGACTGAGCGGGGACAGGCAAGGGGCATCAGTCCCGGTGCCTCATTGGTCAGATACATCTGCTTGCGGTCATCGCCCAGCAGCCAGCCCTCAACGATGGGGAGCGATCGCAGCCACAGCGACCAGGCAACCTCCGTCTCCCTGATGAAATCCCCCTGGTGAAACGCATTCGTTAACTGCTGACAGGCTTCCGCCAGACTCGCAGGATCATCCCGGTGAACCAGCGCAACCACGCTGACCCAGATGGGTAACGCACCCTCATAAATGCGCTCCTGTGCCTCCACTCCCTGCTTCATCCGCATCTGAGACGCGACATCGACATTCCGTAACAGGTTTGCCCGAAATGTTGCCGTGAAGTTTTGTTTGGTCAACCGTTGCAGCGTAATTCGCGCCATCATCCGATCGGCTGCTGCCAGTTCACAAACGAATTCACAATCATTGAATTGAGAAAATGCTTGCCACAGGTAATAAAGCTGATGTTCCGGGGAGATGAATCCGGCAGGTTTCGACTCCAGCGCCACTGCTCCCACAAACTTGCCCTTGACCCTGACCCACTGGCGATCGGCTTTGGGATGGGTGGGTAGTCCCTGCTCTCCTCGAATCAGTACTGAGACAGCATGGAGATTGTCCCGAATGTCTTCCTTCAGGCTCAGTTGACCACCAGATTCTGTCAGCACCAGACATTGAGGAATGGGCGGAGCCTTGCAGTGATTGAACTGCTTCCAGAGATAACCCCAGATCCCCTCAGCCGTCAGGGGTGTTGCCTGCAAACCCATTCGAGAATTAATCTGTTGCTCCCAGTGCAGATAACCGTCTGTGAACGCATGAGCCAGCATTTGAGCCAACTGTTGTTGCTCTCTGTGTTCCTTCATCCCCTTAAGCGTTTCGTAATGATTGACGAACCATGCCAGAAGCTTCTCGACGCGATCGCTTCCCACCTCTTTCCCTGGTTCAACGGTGTAAGTCGCAAATAGATAAATCTGCTTTGGTTGGCGTTCACCTCGCTGTGTCATTTCGCGTGTAGACCGCTGTTGTGCCAGCAATAGAAACTGGGACTCCAGATTGGTAGTAGCTTGAATCAGGTGTTCCAACTCCTGCTGGCGTTCTGAGTCATCGGCAAAAGAGCGGAGATGGATGCGGAGGCGATCGCCCGGACGAAACCCCTTCAATCCCTCCTCTAATCGAGAAAGTACAACTTCTGCCTGTCCCTGAGCCAGCAGCGTGTGAATCCCAGCAGCCTGGAAACCAAACACAAAACTGAACTGTCTACCCTTCTTCAACAGATATGCCCCCACATCTCGCCCCCGGAGTGCCAGCCTGCAAATACATTGCAGGTGAGACTCATCCTCAAAGGGTTTGAAGACGTATCGTTGCGTCCCCATTCGTTGCTTACTCATGCTCATGCGGTAAACAAGGTTGATACTGCACATAACCCCGCTTCCAGTCGGGAACGGAGACAAACTTGTTGGTAAACTTCCAGGTCTTCTCGCCCACCACCACCCACCAGGTGGAAATGCCCCAGGCACTCAGCAGCAGGAAAGGCAGGAAGCCCAGTCCCAGAATGACTTCAATCAGAACGTAGAAGCTGACCAGAATCCCACCAGAGGGAGCCAGCAAATTGGCGGGGATCGGTCCCAGGGTCGGTTGCTGCCCCAGGCTCTGGTTAACCGGGCGAAACAACCGGGACTGCTCAAAATCAGCCATGATGCTTCAGCGATGACAACTGAATTGAGAATGACGAAATTAAGCCGTACCAAAGAACAATCGGCTGAGACCTTCAACCACGACGACTGCTGCGATGATAATGAAAGCGTTCTGCAGCAACGGTTGCCACTGTTCACCGCGTTGTGCCTGATAGACCGCAAAGAAGATGAAGCCAACTGCGGAAACCCAGACGATGATCCGCAGCATCCCAAACAGAAAAACAATAATTCCCCGATCCAGGTACTGCCCAAAAATGTTGTTTGCCTGCTGTTCAGCCGTATTGAACAGTTGAGCCATCGCTGGCTCCGAATGGCTGGTAATTCCGGCAAACAGAAGAACACCTGCAACAATACCAAGGGTCTTCCAACCACCCAGGCATTGGAACCAGGGGTGGTGGGTGATTTTTGGAAGCACCTGGGGATACCTCAGACCCGCACAGATTCCGGCAACAAAGAGCCAGAGAAATCCCGGAAAGTAAAGCGCTACCAGCAACGCCAGAATTGCCAGGACTGACCATAATGATGGTTGCAGGACAGCCCGATCGCAAACGCTCGACACCTCAACGGTCGAATGACCTTCTCTGGACGAACCTGAAAGTCTACTCATTCTGCTACTCCCTGAAATGTATGGACGAGAAGTAGGCAGATGTGTCCCTGAAACAGATCAGATGCAAGGCTTCAATGCAGGCTCAATCTCACGCCGAAGGCAGGGAGAAAGGAAGCTTGCAGGGATCGCGGGGGAAGCCTGAAGATCGGAGGTAGGACAGTGAACCAGATGTCCTACAAAATCGATAAAAGTATTACTGAGGTAATATTGAACTACTTTCTCTCCGACGACCGCTAATTTTAGATTTATTTAACAAAACTCAACCTTCTCTGACATTGACCCTGCTCTTCAATCGCTGAATAGCTCTCCGGGACTGTTATCCGAAGGCACTCAGAAGTTGCATCTGTATTGATCCCAGGACAGCCAACTATCTGAGTGTGATGCTAATACAAATCCTTGCAGGGAAGAGGAACGCCCTGGTTTATCACCTTAAGTAATACTAAAGACGCTTAAAGCAGATATGAAGCAAGTCTTCGTCCTGCTAGATAAACCTTAGTATTTCCATAAAGCTGGCACAGCTACGATTTACGTCATTTCTTCTAGAAAGTAGGATGGCGATTATTGGATATTTTTGGGTTGATTTCATGCTGGACGAAGAGACCCCCGACAAAAAGCCCCTCAAACCGGGACAACTCGAAAACTCTGATGGGTGCCGCCCCACCTTCTACATGACCACCGAGTTGCTGGACGCGATCGAAGCACAATGCGCCGCCGAAGGCGATAAGAAGCGATCGCCCTTCCTGGCAGAGATCCTCTCACTCCTGCTGACATCGCCCATTGGGGAGCAGTTAAAGGAGAACGCTCACAAGAACCAGCGCAGCCTGGTTCACGAGTTGGAGTCGAACCTGATTCTGTTCAATAAACACATCCCAACAGAGCGGGTAATGGAACTGGCGGAAGCCAGCCAGCGCAACCCCGACCAGATGCTGGTGCGGCTGGTGTTACTGGGATTGCGGGTGTATGAGCGGGCGATCGCTCGGATGGAATCTGAAATCGAAGGGACAAGCTACGTACCCTGAGCATTAAAGATACATTCCAGACATCCGGATACTGAGTCCTGGGTCTGTATTGATTAACATCCGTGATCCTCCACAGGGAAGTATTTGAGGCTGGGAGCAGAAGCTTCTGGCTGGCTTTGCTGTGCTTCAGGTCTCACAGAACTTCTGGACTCAAACTCGCCCGATGTATTTCAGGTAACAATGAGCCGATACCTGACAAGACGATATGCTGCTGTTACCTGGATAGAGGCACTCCGACTGGCACTGCTTGATCAAACCCCTATTGAGGAAATCCGCTGTTTTCCTGAGGTTGAGTTGGTTCACCGCACGGAATGGTGGGCGTGGTGGTCAGATGGGTTGCTGACAGTGGCGATCGGATTACCGGAGGAACTGCAGTCTCAGGGTCTGTCACCTGATGCTGTTGAGTTGATTGATGACGTGTTTCTCAGCGATACGCCTCAGCCACAGTGTGGCTGGGCAACCCTGGCATCTGTGCAGCGCATTCTGAGGGTTGAGCGAATTTCGGTGGGGCGATCGGAGATGGTTGTGCGACCGGGTAGCTGGGAAGAACTGACGGTTGAATTCCGGGATGGGAGCCAGGGAATTCTCTATCGCTTCTGGATTGGCTTTGAAGAGGGATATTGGTGTGACATTAGGGTAGAACCACCTGAAGAATGACGCGGATGACGATCGCTCCGGGGATAGAAAAGCCCTGGCCCTCCGCAATTTTGTGTGGGCGCATGCAATCTGCCCACACAAAATCCAGGGTTTCAGATAAGTGTGAGAGGTTTTCACACAAAGTCGTGGAGAGCCTGTTGGGGAGTTTTTATCGTGGTTATCCCGATGTTGGCTCCTTCTCATTTACAGAGATGCTTCAGTACAGCAGTCATTACACCATGATTATCATCAGTGTCTTACCGATAAATATTTTTCCGATGAAATGCCGTAGTTATATTGATTGCTAGTCAGTATGAGGCTTGTGTAGAGTCCTAATGGGTACTTCTGGGACATATTGTCATCTCTGTTAATCTTTATCTTTGTGTCTATTTGTTTTGACTTCTAACGGCTTCTTATTGGGCAAAGGAGAGTAAGCTTGAATGCACCCTTGGAGCTGATTTGCTCTAGTCAATTTTTGTTATGGCTAGATTTTAATAGACTGAGTTTAGCCGTCAGCACTTACCAGACCAACCGCTTGTTTCTAGTGGGCCTCAAGCCGGATGGTCGCCTATCGACCTTCGAGCGACTGTACGAGCGGGCGATGGGGTTATATGTCCAGGGTGACCAGTTGTATCTCAGCACGCGCTATCAACTGTGGCAACTGGGGCACGACTGGCGAGAAGATGAACCCTATGACGGCAGCTATGATCGTCTTTACATCCCTCGTCGCAGCTACGTCACAGGCGATCTCGATGTTCACGACGTGGTGGTGAGCGAGGTTGACGGGCAGTCGCAGATTGTTTTTGTCAATACCTTGTTTAGCTGTTTAGCGACCGTGAGCGATCGCCACAGTTTTCGGGTAGTGTGGCAGCCCCCGTTTATCAGCAAACTGGTGCCGGAGGATCGCTGTCACCTGAACGGGCTGGCGGTGGTGGAGGGCAAAGCGCGCTACGTCACGGTGGTCAGCACCTCAGATGTGGTGGGCGGATGGCGAGATCGGCGGCACGACAGCGGCTGTATCTTTGACATCGAGAGCAACGAACGAGTTGCAGGGGGTCTTTCGATGCCCCACTCGCCGCGCTGGTATCGGGGCAGACTGTATGTGCTGAATTCGGGCACTGGGGAATTCGGCACCATTGACCTGGAGAGTGGGCGGTTTGAAGCGATCGCGTTTTGTCCGGGGTATTTACGGGGTTTGGCGTTTTACGGCGACTATGCGCTGGTGGGGTTATCGCAACCGCGCCACAATCGGTCATTTCGGGGGTTAGCCCTAGGGCGTGTCATCAATTAAGCCAGACGACGACAGCAGCCATGTAAATTGCACTGAGAAACGTCTCTGCTAACTTGTCGTAGCGGGTTGCGATCGCTCGATACTGCTTGAGCTTGGCAAAGAAATTCTCAATCAGATGCCGTGCTTTGTATAACTCCTTGTCGTACTCACGGGGTGTCTTGCGATTGCGCTTAGGGGGAATCACAGCCGTCTTGCCCTGTTGTTCCAGTCGCTCAATCACCCGTTCGTCGGCATCATATCCTTTGTCGGCCAACACCGTATCGGCTTGGATGC